>NZ_WBRZ01000059.1:0-23343 GCF_008923895.1 Pseudomonas sp. GXM4 | reverse complement strand
AAGTTGCCCTCTCCGGCGCACCCAAGCTAATGTCCCCCCTAGGCCTTCCAGCTAGCACCTTGCGCGCCGGGGCTCTTTGCTTAATCGGGGATGGAAATGGATTCCGCAGAAATACTCGTACTTCAGGCCAGCTACAGTAACCCGGTGCACGCCGAAGCCATCGGCATTGTGCTCAACCACTACGCCGAAGATCCCATGGGCGGCGGTCACCCGATCGCGCCTGAACTGCTGCAACGCCTGCCCGAAGAACTCGCCCGCCGCCCGCATGCCTTCAGCGTGCTGGCCTTCGTCGGCGGCGAACCGGCCGGGCTGGTTAACTGTTTCGAAGGCTTCTCGACCTTCGCTTGCAAACCGCTGGTCAACGTTCACGACGTCGCCGTGGTCGGCAAATTTCGCGGCCTTGGGCTCAGTCAGAAAATGCTGCAGAAGGTAGAAGAAATCGCCCGTCAGCGCGGTTGCTGCAAAATCACCCTGGAAGTGCTGGAAGGCAATGCGGTGGCGCAGGGTTCGTATCGCAAATTCGGCTTTGCACCGGGGGTGTTCAATCCGGATCACGGGCGGATGCTGTTCTGGATAAAGGACTTGCAGGCCTGAAGGCTCCTCACCGCAAATCACCAACATAAAAAAAGGCGCCCCAATGAGGGCGCCTAACTGTCATCTCCCGGGCCAGAGCGGAGCCACGGAAGGTTCATCGGTTGCTCGGTAGAACTCAGTCGCGATAAGACTCGGTCACCTGCGCCGTCTGGTCAGCAGGGACGCGGATTTCTTTCGCGCTGGCGTCGGCCTTTTGCTCGCCTTGCGCGTGCTGGACCGGGAAGTTGTCGTAGTAATAACGCATGCGTTCGGCACCGCCTTCAGCGAAGGCGCTGGTGGAACCGAGGGCGAGCAGGGTGGTGAGAATGAAGGTAGTGGTTTTCATGGTGCCTCCTACTGAACAAGTGGGAGTCGGTTCGTCCGTGAAGCAGACCGCGGAAGAGAGTCTGCGGCGCGGCCATTAACGATGGGTTAACGCGGGTTAAGGGCAAATATTTCGGGGTATTTCAGAGCGTAGTACCGTCGCAGCACGCCGATTAGCGCATACAAAAAAGGGCCCTCGCAGGCCCTTTGTCGTCTTACTTCTGCGCCACCTCTGCCGGGGCAAGCTGCTTGGGTTTCATCAAGCTGAAATCGATCAGTGAGCGTTTCGCCGTCTGATACGGATCACCAATCAACAGTTTGCGCGGCACGAAGCTGTCGCTGACCAGACTTTTGGTGCGGTCCAGTTCATCCGAGCTCAATCCGACCAGATCCGCCCAGGTGTGGATGAACTGCGAGCTACTGTACGGGCGGCTGAGGTCGCCAGCGAAGTTCCAGTCATGGTTTTGCTTCCACTTCGGCGAGGCCCAGGCCATGAACGGGATGGTGTACATCGGCGCGGTCGGTTTGTTTTCGTTGCGGCCGAGAGTGCTGTGGCCGGCCGAGTCGAAAACATCTTCGCCGTGGTCGGACAGATACAGCAAAAAGCCGTTCGGGTCGGATTTGGCGTAATCCTTGATCAGGCTAGAGACCACAAAGTCGTTGTACAGCACCGCGTTGTCGTAGCTGTTGTAGGTCGGAACCTGATCGTCGCGCACCCCGGCCGGTACGCCCTGGCGATCCTGGAACTTGTCGAACGTCGGCGGATAGCGGTACTGGTAGCTCATGTGCGTACCGAGCAGGTGCACGACGATAAGTTTGCGTTCAGCTGGATCAGTCAGGGCCTTGTTGAACGGCTCGATAACGTCACCGTCGTACTGCGCGGCGTTCTGGTTGCGGTTGTTGTTCAGGTACACCTGCTCGTCAGCCTGTTCGGAGAAGGTCGTGAGCATGGTGTTGCGCTTGGTCATGGTCTGCTGGTTGGTGATCCAGAAGGTCTTGTAACCCGCCTGTTTCATCACGCTGACCAGCGATGGCGTCGACAGGTACAGATCCGGGTTCTGCTCGTCGGCGAAGGTCAGCACTTGCTGCAGCGCTTCGATGGTGTAAGGGCGCGGGGTGATGACGTTGTCGAAAACCGCCAGTTGATCCTTGAGCTTGTCCAGTTCCGGCGTGGTGTTGCGCGGATATCCGTAAAGACTCATGCGCTGACGGTTGGTCGATTCGCCGATCACCAGCACCAAAGTCGCCGGTTGCCCGGCCGAGGCGTCCTTGAGGTTTTTCAGTGGCGGGATCTTGCTGGCACTGTCGAGCATGCCTTGCATGTCCCCCAGCGTTTCCAGATAGCGGTGATAGGCCACGGCCATCTGCCAGGGCACGGCGGGCTCGATACGGGTTTCGAATTTCTCGAAGCCTTGGGCGAAGGTGCCCATGCGCATGGTTTGCTTGACCAGCGGATAGCCGACCACGGCGACGACAATTGCCGTCGCCGCTACCAGCGCGCGACCACGCGGCATGTAAACCGGGCGCAGACGCGTCCACAAAAAGTAGGCAAACGCGGTATGGGCGAGGAACGCCGGGATCATCCACCAGGCGAAATACTGGGTCATGTACTCGCCGGCTTCCGACACGTTCGACTCGAACATGATGAAGATGACGCTCTGCGAGAATTCCTGCTGATAAATGAAGAAGTAGCCGAGGCTGGCCATCGAGCAGGCCCACAGCACCACGCCGATGATGGCGGCGAGCAGGCGGGTCTGTTTGGGGAACAGCAGCATCGGCGCCAGCCACAGCGCGCTCATCACGAAGGCCTGGCGGAATCCGGTGAAGCCGGATGTGCCGGTCAGCTGGATCAGCAGTTGGGTGATACCCGAGAAGTACCAGAAGAAAACGAACAGCCAGATAAATCCAGCCCAGTCAAAACCCGTCGCAGTCGTTTTGCTGCGTTTGAACAATGCCATTCAGTGCTCCAGCTCAATCATCAATCCCACGCCGGAACGCTTCCATGACACCGACGAACAGAGGCAGTACACGCAGGTACGGCCAGAATGGGGCGGAGTATCCCCAAGGGCATGTGAAAGATTTGTTAAGCACCGCGTTTGATGAGTATCAGGCGGTCAGAGGTGCAACGTGTCGGGAACGACGGGGGCCGTTCCCGAAGCAGGCGGGGATCAGGCGTGGGGTGCGCGCTGCACAACCGGACGCGGTTGCGGCTGCGAGCCTTGGGTCAATGCGCGCAATTGCGCCAATTCGTGCTTCAACTGGTCGCGCTCGTCTTTCAACTGGCGCAATTCATCGCGACGGATCGTAACGTAGAGAGTTTGTGGCGGCATTGCTGTGTGTACTGTGCCCATTGCTCACCTCGCAAATGGCGTGCATCAACTGTAAGTCACTCCTCGATTTGAGGCGCTTGACTTACTATCGGCGCCAATTTTGATTTCTTTTGCCCTGGAAGGGAACTTTTTTATTTTTCATGGTCGGTGTGTCTTCGGCAGGATTCGGGGCGTTATCACTCTGGATCGGGCACAATGCCCGGAAACTTCATCGCAACGCTCTGGACTAACCTCCATCAGTCGCGTTGGGCTATAACCAATGACACACATTTATTTGTAGTAAGGAGCATCAGCACATGCAACTCGGGATTATTGGACTGGGCCGCATGGGCGGCAATATTGCGCGACGTCTGATGCTCAACGGGCACACCACCGTTGTTTACGACCGCAATACCGCTTTCATCGATAACCTGGTCGCCGAGGGCTCCACTGGCGTCGCCGACTTGCCAGCGCTGGTCGCCGGCCTCGACAAGCCGCGCGCGGTCTGGGTCATGCTGCCGGCGGGCGCACCGACCGAAGACACCATCAACACTCTGAGCGAACTGCTTGAGCCCGGCGATACGATCATCGACGGCGGCAACACCAACTACAAGGACGACATTCGTCGCGCCAAGACGCTGAACGAGAAGGGCCTGCACTACATCGACGTCGGCACCTCCGGCGGCGTCTGGGGCCTGGAACGCGGCTATTGCATGATGATTGGCGGCGACGCCGAGACGGTCAAACGTCTGGATCCGCTGTTCGCCGCACTGGCGCCGGGCATGGGCGACATCCCGCGCACCAAGGATCGCAAGTCCGATGACCACCGCGCCGAGCACGGCTACATCCACGCCGGTCCCGCCGGTGCCGGGCACTTCGTGAAGATGATCCACAACGGTATCGAGTACGGCATGATGGCCGCGTTCGCCGAGGGCTTCGACATCCTCAAGACCAAATCCAGCGAGCGCCTGCCGGAAGATCAGCGTTTTGATCTGAACGTGGCCGATATCGCTGAAGTCTGGCGTCGTGGCAGCGTGGTTTCGTCGTGGCTGCTGGACCTGACTGCCGATGCGCTGGCCAGCGATCCGAAGCTCGACGGCTTCTCCGGCTCGGTCGCCGACAGCGGCGAAGGCCAATGGACCATCGAAGCGGCCATGGAGCAAGCGGTGCCGGTACCGGTGCTGTCCAACTCGCTGTTCTCCCGTTACCGCTCGCGCGGGCAGGGCACCTTTGGTGACAAGATCCTGTCGGCACAACGCTTCGGCTTCGGCGGCCACGTGGAGATTGCCAAGAAATGACCCGTACGATCCGCAGAAAATCCAAGGCAGAACCCGCACCACCGACCACGCTGTTCCTGTTCGGTGCCCACGGCGACCTGGTCAAGCGCTTGCTCATGCCAGCGCTGTACAACCTCAGTCGCGACGGCCTGCTCGACGAGAATCTGCGGATCGTCGGCGTTGATCACAACGCCATTACCGATGAAGCCTTCGCGCAAAAGCTCGAAGACTTCATCCGTACCGAAGTGGCGGCGAAGGTCGGCAAGGGCGATCAGATGCTTGATCCGGCCTTGTGGGCCAAGCTCGCCAAAGGCATCAGCTACGTCCAGGGCGATTTCCTCGACGACAGCACTTATTCAGCCCTGGCGGCGAAAATTGCCGACAGCGGCACCGGCAATGCGGTGTTCTACCTGGCCACCGCGCCGCGTTTCTTCAGTGAAGTGGTACGCCGCCTCGGCAGCGCCGGTTTGCTTGAAGAAACGCCCGAAGCGTTTAGAAGGGTGGTGATCGAGAAGCCGTTCGGCTCCGATCTGCACACTGCCGAAGCCTTGAACGCTTGCCTGCTCAAGGTCATGAGCGAAAAGCAGATCTACCGGATCGATCACTATCTGGGCAAGGAAACCGTGCAGAACATCCTGGTCAGCCGGTTCTCCAACAGCCTGTTCGAAGCGTTCTGGAACAACCATTACATCGACCACGTGCAGATCACTGCGGCGGAAACCGTCGGCGTGGAAACCCGTGGCAGTTTTTACGAACACACCGGCGCACTGCGCGACATGGTGCCCAATCACCTGTTCCAGTTGCTGGCCATGGTCGCCATGGAACCGCCGGCTGCTTTTGGCGCTGACGCGGTGCGCGGCGAGAAAGCCAAAGTGGTCGGGGCGATTCGCCCCTGGTCGACGGAGGAAGCCCGGGCCAACTCGGTGCGCGGCCAGTACAGCGCCGGCAAGCGCGATGACCAGCCATTGAAGGGTTATCGCGAAGAAGCCAACGTCTCGCCCGACAGCACCACGGAAACCTACGTGGCGCTCAAGGTGATGATCGATAACTGGCGCTGGGTCGGCGTGCCGTTCTATCTGCGCACCGGCAAGCGCATGAGCGTGCGCGACACCGAGATCGTCATCTGTTTCAAACCGGCGCCGTACGCACAGTTCCGCGACACCGAAGTCGACGAGTTGCAGCCGACTTACCTGCGTATACAGATCCAGCCAAACGAAGGCATGTGGTTCGACCTGCTGGCCAAGCGCCCGGGGCCGGCGCTGAACATGGCTAATATCGAGCTGGGTTTTGCGTATAAGGATTTCTTCGAGATGCAGCCGTCGACTGGCTACGAAACCTTGATCTACGACTGCCTGACCGGTGATCAGACCCTGTTCCAGCGTGCCGACAACATCGAGAACGGTTGGCGAGCCGTGCAGCCTTTCCTTGATGCGTGGCAGCAGGATGCCAGCGTCGAGACGTATGCGGCCGGCGAAGATGGCCCGCAAGCCGCCGAAGATCTGCTGACTCGCGATGGTCGCGTCTGGCACAGCCTGGGATGAGTGATTTGTCGAAACAACCGATACGTTTTCTGCTCAGCGACATGGACGGCACACTGTTGCTGCCTGATCACACGCTGAACCAGCGCACCATCGACGCCGTGCGTTCATTGCGCGAGGCCGGTGTGCTGTTCAGTCTCGCCACGGGGCGCCCCCCCAAAGCCATGTTGCAGCAGATCGAGGCGCTGGGCGTTGATCTGCCGACGGCGGCGTTCAATGGCGGCACCATCGTCAAACCGGACGGCACACTGTTGGCCGCGCATTATCTGCCGGCGACGACCGCGCTG
This sequence comes from Pseudomonas sp. GXM4, assembly GCF_008923895.1. Taxonomy (NCBI): domain Bacteria; kingdom Pseudomonadati; phylum Pseudomonadota; class Gammaproteobacteria; order Pseudomonadales; family Pseudomonadaceae; genus Pseudomonas; species Pseudomonas sp. GXM4. The sequence continues at coordinate 17,035 of NZ_WBRZ01000059.1, read as the reverse complement.
ATTGCTCTGGCACTGTTTGCCGATCAGCCTGAGGTGGAAATCTGGGTGTTCAGCGGCGGCGACTGGCTGCTCAAGGACCCGCACGGGCCGATGGTCCCACGTGAACAGAGCGGCCTCGGCTATCCGCCGGTGGTGGTCGAGAGTTTCGAACCGTATCTGGAGCGCATCGACAAGATCGTTGCCACCAGCAACAACACTGAGTTGCTGATTGAGCTGGAGGCGCAGCTGTTGCCCAAGGTCAACGGCATGGCGCAAGTGTCGCGCTCGCAGCCGGTGTATCTCGACGTCACCGCGCTTGAGGCTAACAAAGGCACCGCGCTGACAACCATTGCCGAATACCTCGGCGTGCCGCTGGAGCAAACCGCTGTCATCGGCGACGGCGGCAACGACCCGGCGATGTTCAAATGCGCCGGCTTGTCGATTGCCATGGGGCAGGCGGAAGAGGCGGTGAAGCACCAGGCTGATGTCGTTACAGCGCCAAACACTGAAGACGGCGTGGTCCTGGCGATCGAGAAATACATCCTCCCGCACTGACCCACTCCTACATGGGTTTTGCGGTGTTTGATCGTTCCCACGCTCTGCGTGGGAATGCAGCCCGGGCGCTCTGCGTCCCAATCAAAAGATCGCAGCCTTCGGCAGCTCCTACACATCGCTAGTCGTTATAGCCAATAGCTCACCGCATACCAGCCCAGCAGTCCCATCACCACGGTATACGGCACCGCCATCCACACCATGCGCCCGTACGACAAACGCACCAGCGGTGCAATCGCCGAGGTCAGCAGGAACAGAAACGCTGCCTGACCATTAGGGGTCGCCACGCTCGGCAGGTTGGTGCCGGTGTTGATCGCAATCGCCAACGTTTCGAAGTGCTCGCGAGTCATGTGCCCGGCAAGAAAAGCCTGTTTCACCTCAGTGATGTAAATGGTCGCGACAAATACGTTGTCGCTGATCGCCGAGAGCAGGCCATTGGCGATGAACAACATGCCCGGCTGTTGATCCATCGGCAACGCCAAGACCCACTCGATGAGTGGGACGAACAGATGCTGATCGTGAATGACTGCCACCACGGCAAAAAACACCACCAGCAGCGCGGTAAACGGCATGGCGTCCTTGAATGCGCTGCCCAGGCGATGCTCGTCGGTGATGCCGGTAAATGCAGTGATCAACACAATCACCATCAAACCGATCAGGCCGACTTCAGCCAGGTGAAACGCGAGGCAACCAATCAGAATCAGCGCCGCCGCGCCTTGCACCAGCAGCGCCGCCGTCTGACGAGGCGTGCGTTTGGCGTTGTCCTCGGCAGCGTAGTTGGCCAACACAGCGCGGACGTTGTCCGGCAGCAGCGTGCCGTATCCGAACCAGCGCAACTTCTCCAGCAGCACGCAAGTAACCAGACCCGCCACCAGTACCGGCAGCGACACCGGGGCAACTTTCTGGAAGAACTCGCCGAAATGCCAGCCCATCTCATGGCCGATCAACAGGTTCTGCGGCTCACCGACCAAGGTGCAGACGCCACCGAGCGCTGTGCCGACCGCGCCGTGCATCAACAGGCTACGCAGGAAAGCGCGGAATTGATTCAAGTCCTCATGGTGTCGCGACGGTAAATGCTCATCGTCACCGAATTCGCTGTCCTTACGTGGATCATTGCCAGACGCGACCCGGTGATACACCGAGTAAAACCCGACAGCCGCACTGATGATCACCGCCGTCACGGTCAACGCATCAAGAAACGCCGAAAGAAATGCCGACAAGAAGCAGAACATCAGCGCCAGAATCGCTTTCGAGCGCACGCCCAACAGCAGCCGCGAGAAGAGAAACAGCAGCAAATCTTTCATGAAGTAGATGCCGGCAACCATGAACATCAGCAGCAGGATCACCGGAAAGTTGTGCAGCAACTCATCGTAAAGCGCTTGCGGCGTGGTCATCTTCAACAGCAACGCTTCAATCAACAGCAGGCCGCCGGGCATCAACGGATAACACTTGAGCGCCATGGCCAGGGTGAAGATGAATTCGATCACCAGCAACCAGCCTGCGGCGACCGGGCCGATGGTGAACAGCACCACGGCATTGAGAATGAGAAAACCGACGATGGTCGCCTTGTACCAACGTGGCGATTGCCCGAGGAAGTTGTGCGCGAACGCCTGGGCGATTGAACCGGACATCGGCTGCTCCTTTTATTTAGAAGCGCGAAAGTTGCCGGATGTTTCAAGGAAGATCAAGGTTTGAGAATGCAATTGTTTGATAGCAATCAAGCGCATCCGATCCCTGGCGGTTGCTGTACAGAAGACCCGCGGCGCCGTGACGTCGTGGGTCCCTGATATTGCGGCGCGGATGCAGTGATCACGGCGCTTAGATTTCTGACGAGGTCACTCTTATAGCCCAAGGCGCAGACAGTCGGCCCGAATCGGATTTACAGCGGAAAGTGTGCACATGGTTTACGGCCAGATCCGTGATAGTTGCGCTGTAAACACCATGTTCGTCGACGACAAAATTAACAAGGTTGTTTTGGTAGTCGACAATCCATCCCGTCTCGCCAGGAATGCCCGTGCCGGTAATGGTGACGGATCTGTCAGTCGTGACGCCCTGATTACCGATCTCCTGAAACCGCTCTTGACCGAGAACAAACTTGATCGTCAACGCCGTCGGTTTGATTACCTCAACCTGCCACGAACTTGACTCGTGCCCGTTGGGGTCCCTCGCGACGAAGCGCTGAATACCCGGTTGAAGGCCTGAGACATTGGCGCTCCAATGCCCGTCGGAATCGATATTCAGAAGCCTGATTACGGTGCCGTTGTTCAAAAGCTCAACAATGCGACCCGGTATGCCTTGCCCGATGAAGTTCAGTTCGTCGTGAAATGTGCTCTGACCGTCGGGAACGATCTTTCCGTCAGGCTCGTATACCGTTTCAATTACCGGCGCGTTCAGCACATCGATGGCGACGGTGACTGTCCATTGAGGCGAAACGACGCCGTCGGCACTCCTCGCTACGTACGTATGCTGGCCCGCTTGCAAATTCGCCAGTGCCACGATGAAGTTGCCTTGGACATCAGCACTTACCACGGCAACGGGGCGCCCCGCATCCGATATATGCACAGCTTCTCCCGCAAGGCCCGAGCCGCTGATCTTCAGCTTGCTGTCATTGCTGATGCCGCCGTTCGGTATGGATTCGCCTTTACCGTTGGTGACCTCGCGTATCACGGGAGCATTGGCTGTCGCGGAGTGGGTCGTAGCAACGGCAGGCGTCAGCGGTGCAGATAACTTCTCTTGATCAGACATTCTGAAATTCCCTTTTTCGGTTGTACACGCAGCCATCTGCGCGCCCCGTTATCTGATGCCCGATGGGAGCGACCGTCTACTGTCAGAAATTACAGGTGCAGCTATATAACCGACGGACGGTAAAGGTCCGCGTGCATGCCGACTATGGATTCAGATAACGCGCAACCATTGCCCGGTAGTTGCCATCCAGCGAATAGCCACCTACCACAATCGCGCCGTCAGTTTGTACAGCCAGTGAATTGGCTGTATCGAGACTTCGCCCCAGTCGCGTGCGCAACCAACCGTGGCCCTGGCCGAACGCCGGATCGAGGCTGCCGTCAGCTTGATAACGGGCGACCATAAAGTCGGCTTCAACCCCGCCGATGGTCGCGCCTACGGCAACGATGCGGCCGTCGCTCATCAATCGGGCGGCGTTCCATTGGCATCCGCTGGGACCGATGTCCACCACCTGCGGTTGGCCATGATGACAGTGCAGGTCCGGGCGACCGTTGGCGTGCAGGACAAACGTCAGGCAGCGGATTGGATCGCGGCTGCTGCCGAAGCAGTAGAGCCTGTCGGCGGACTCGATGATCTGGCTGACCTGAGCGCTGTTGCCGTGGGCCCTGAACGCCATGAACCCGTCCACGGCAAAACGCTCGTCCAGACGCCCATCGGACTGGTAAACCGCCAGCAGCCCTTGCTGCGGAAAGTCGATGGAACCTGCGACGACAATTCGCCCATCCGCCTTCAACAGCAGGGTGCTCAGCCAGGTGTTGAGCAGCAAGTGGCGAACCATGACAAATCCGCGCCCGTTGAACGATTCGTCGAGGCTTCCATCAGGGCAGAGGCGAATCAGCATGCCGGCGTGGTCGGCGAGGCTGAAATGATGGTTGGCGATCAGCAGAATGCGACCGTCTTCCTGCACCGCGAAGTCACAGGCTTCGATACCTGGCACACCCGGCGGCAACCAGCTGTCGCGGGTGCCCATGGACAGCTCGCCGGGCAGGCGCACGAGCTGGATGCCGTCATCACCGAAAGTTCGATCTGGCTGGCCGTTGGCATCGAACAGGGCGAAGGCGGGGAGGGTGCGATGGGTGTCTTCATAATGCAGGCCGGCCAGCAGAATCTTGCCGTCAGCTAGCACCTGAACCTTGCCGGCCTTGGCTTCGAATCCTTCGACGAAACTGCCGATCACGCTGCCCTGAATGCCGAACGACAAATCCGCCGAACCATCACCCAGCAGCCGTGCCAGGCCAAAACGACTTCCCTTGGATGTACCGACCTTGGCGGCGACCAGAATCCGACCCTGCGCATCGAGCGCGACATGTTGCGTCTGGCTGGACAGGCTACCGCCAAAGTACACCTGCGCAACACCGCCGATGGCGAAGGTCGAGTCGAGCGAACCGGGGTTGTTCCATACCGTGGGCAACGCATAAGTGTTCAGGGTCGACATGCACGCGTCTCCTTGCGAGTAGCCGATATCCCAGTGATTGGGAGGCTGACTGCACGAGCGAAACATTCAATCCCTGAACCGCGAGAAGTACAACTGGACGAATCAACAGAACGACGGTCGCACTGTGCCAGAACAGTGTCTTGCTGAACCAGTCGCAAGCGAGCCAAGCAATTTGGATGAAACAGCGCAGTAATTAATGTGCTTATTCGACTTTGCATACAACAAAGGCGGATGAATTTAACGTCATCCGCCTTTGTTCGATTATCAGTGTGGCATCGACCACGATTGCAACTTGTGGCCGTCTTCGCTCAGTTCGGCGCGGGCCTGCTGCAGCAGTTGTTCGAGTTGCGCCGGGTCAGAGTAGGCGCTGCTCGGGATCTGTTTGCGACCGATGTGGGAGTTGGTGCGGTCGACGACGGTCAGGCTCAGTTCGCCATTGCCGTCTTGTGGCGCCCAGGCCACGCACTGGAAAGGCTTGAAGGCGTGGTTGGCAATCAAAAGTGCTTCGTTGATACGTAGCGGGGCAGTCATGGGGTCTTCTCTCTATTCGCGCCCAATCAAATGATGAGCCGTCGGTTGGGCTTACCGTGCGGCGGGTTACTTGTACTGATGCACGCAACCGGGGGGTGGGTCACACTTGAAACAAAGAAATTTCAGGTTCTTTACATAACGTAAGTTCGTTTCGTTAATCCTCCATCTGTCCGAACACCGCGCTGAGTTCACCCCTCTCCCCAAGGAAAGGGGGCCGAGTTGTGGGCTTTTTTCAAACTCGAGTTCGGCTTGGTCTTTCAGATCGGCGTACCTCGCGCAAGCACCTCGGTCAGTTCCCTCTCCCTTGGGAGAGGGGCTAGGTTGAGGGGCCGCTCTTTGACTCACCGAAATAGTCGATAGCTAACTAACAACCAACTTTCTTATAACTCTTTTAATACGAGCCCTATAAGCAATCGGTACAAGCCCCCGTCAAAATCTTGCTAGTGTTACAACCGGGTCTGCCAAATGACTGTTTTTACGATCATTTATCAAATTTGGCGCCAAGGAACAGTCATGAGCGAAGCGCCTGCGTCGAGACGTTTACTGGTGGTCGATCCCTGCGACGACTGCCATCGCCTGTTGCCCGGATTGCGCGCCGTGGGTTGGGATGTCGACAGCTGTAATCTGGAGAACGCCGCATCCCGCGCCTGTGACGTCGGCCTGCTGCGCTTGCAGCCTTACCACCTGGAACGTCCAGAAGCGGTCAAAGAACTGATCAGCCGCAGCGGCACCGAATGGATTGCCGTGCTCAATCAGGAAGTCCTGCGTTTACAGAACGTCGGTGACTTCGTTTGTGAATGGTTCTTCGACTTCCACACCTTGCCCTTCGATGTCTCCCGCGTCCAGGTCACCCTCGGCCGCGCCTTCGGCATGGCGCGCCTGCGCGGGCAGGGCACGATTCATGTCGATCAACCGGAGCACGAACTGCTCGGCGACAGCAAGCCGATCCGCGAACTGCGCAAACTGCTGAGCAAACTTGCCCCGACCGAATCGCCCGTGCTGATTCGCGGTGAAAGTGGCACCGGCAAAGAGCTGGTCGCGCGCACCCTGCATCGACAATCCCAGCGTCACAACAAACCGTTTGTAGCGATCAACTGCGGGGCGATTCCAGAGCATTTGATCCAGTCAGAATTGTTCGGCCACGAGAAAGGCGCGTTCACCGGCGCACACCAGCGCAAGGTCGGACGCATCGAAGCGGCCAATGGCGGTACGTTGTTTCTCGACGAAATCGGCGACTTGCCGCTGGAACTGCAGGCCAATCTCCTGCGGTTTCTGCAGGAAAAGCACATCGAGCGGGTTGGCGGCAGTCAGCCGATTCCGGTAGACGTTCGCGTTCTGGCCGCAACCCACGTTGACCTGGAAGCGGCGATCGAGAAGAAGCGCTTTCGTGAAGACCTTTATTACCGGCTCAATGTCCTGCAAGTGGTCACCGCACCGCTACGCGAGCGCCATGGCGATCTGTCGATGCTGGCCAATCATTTTTCGCACTTCTACAGCCACGAAACCGGGCGGCGGCCACGCAGCTTCAGCGAAGATGCATTGATTGCCATGGGCAAGCATGACTGGCCGGGTAACGTGCGCGAGCTGGCGAACCGGGTACGGCGGGGGCTGGTGTTGGCGGAGGGACGGCAGATCGAGGCAAGGGATTTAGGGTTGATCAGCCAACACTCGATCGCCACGCCGATGGGCACGCTGGAGGATTACAAGACCCGAGCGGAACGGCAGGCGTTGTGTGATGTGTTGAATCGGCATAGTGATAATTTGAGTGTGGCTGCGAAAGTGTTAGGGGTTTCGCGGCCTACTTTTTATCGGTTGTTGCATAAACATCAGATTCGTTAATTAGCTGAAGATCAAAGGATCGCAGCCTTCGGTAGCGCCTACACGGAACAATGTAGGCACTGCCAAAGGCTGCGATCTTTTGCTTTTAGAAGTAATACGGGAATTTCAGGCTGAACGAAAAGTCCGGCGCATCATCGGTCATGCCGATCGACAAGTTCGGCACGATCGTCAGATTGTCGGTTGCAGCAATGGTCATGCCGACGTTGAAGTAACCGGCGTTGGCATCACTGGACACCACCGATTCCCAATCGCCGCCGTCCTGTTTCAGCTTGCTTTTGCGTTGCACCAGGTCGGAGACCGAGAACGACATACTCATCTTCTCGTTAAGCGCGAAGGCGATACCGGCGCCGATCTGGAAGCTGTCGCCGATGCGCACTTTGCCCGGGTTTTTCTGATTGACCGTAGAGCTGATGTCGTCAAACGACTCCTCGAGGTTGTGGGTGTAGGAGAGGCTGCCGAACAGCACCGCCGGGTCGAACGTCTTGACCAGCGAGATACCCGGCGTGATCGACCAGACGCCGTTGCCGGTGGGCAGGGTGTCGGGGACGAACAGGTTGGAGTTGGCGTCGGTCTGGCGCAGTTTGATGCCGAACGGGTCTTTGCCGGTCGGCGCCTTGACGCGCAAGGTGACGACGGCGTCCGGGGTGTTGACCGATTCGTCGAGGAACTTGTAGGCGATACCGAAGTTGACGTCGCCGATGGTTGGATCCTTGGTCACGGTTTCTTCGGTTGTTACGCCAGCCGCGCCCTCGTTGCCGCCGCCGGATTGATACGTCGACTCGCGATAGATCACCGGCACGTTCAGGTCGAACTGCCAGCGGTTATCGAAGTTGTAGCGGCCGGTGAGGTCCAGGGTCCAGGTGTCGGCCTTGATCCGGTCGAGGTTGATGTTGCCGAGGAAAATCGAATCCAGCGCAAGGAAACCGTTGAGGATCAACTGACGGGTGTCGTAGCGCGAATAGGTAAGGCCGGTTTCCACGCTGAACTTGCCGCCGCCAAAGAAACCGCTGGCTTCGTCATACAGGTTGGAAACGCTCTGCGCCGGTTGTGAATCATCGGCCAGCGATTGGCCGTAGGAAGCGCCACTGCCCCCGGCGGCGCCTCCCGATGCAGCGGCCGCACCGGTGCCTGTGGCGGCTCCGGCGGCGACGCGATTGCCTTTCATGTCGGACGGCGATTTGGCCAGCCGTTTTGGCGGTGGGGCAGAGGGTGTCTCTTCTACCTGGCGGACCCGTTGTTCAAGTACCGCCAGCGCTTGTTGTTGTTGTTCGTATCGTTGTCTCAGTTCCAGAAGTTCCCGTTTCAGGGCTTCTACATCGGCGTCGGGTGCTGCTTGCAGCATTGCCGCCGGGAGAAGGGTACTCAAACACACTGCGGCACGCAGTGATACTGATCGATACATGAATAAGCCGTCCCTTTAAGCCCAATGATCGAGACTCAGCGTAGTTCAATATCCGATATTGCGTAGGGCCCCGAGTTGGGTCAGGTTGCAATCCAGTGCACCGGCGCTTCTGCCGTTATTGTTAAGTACGACGTTGAGTTGCGTAAGGTTGTTGACCACGTTGGCGCTGCCCAGCAATCGGGTGTTCTGCAGCAGCCCGCCCTGGGCGACCTGTTGCAGTGCCGTGCCCTGGTTGCCGCTGGCCTGAATGGCCATTTGCACGCCACCGCCATTGGCCGAAACCGCGACACTGCCGGCGCCGTTGCTGCCGCTGATGGTCTGCCCGGCGATGAGGGCCTGGCCTTGCGACGGCACCAGTGCCGGCGCCTGACTGGCTTCGCTGACGTTGATCGCGACGTTGTTGCTGGCGGTGTTGCCATCGCCGGCGGCGCGTACGCTTTGCGTCACACCCTGGCTGCTGTTGAGGCCGGCGCCGCCGATGACAGTGCCGGTGCCTGATGTGAGAGCGCTGCCATTGCCCGACTCCTTGATGGTCGAGACGTAGAATTCCGGTTTGACGGTTGCGGCCTGGATCTGCATCGAGGTCGCGGCCCCGATCAAGTCGCCGCTGGCGTTGCGCCAGGTGCTGCTCATGACAATGCCGAAGCTGATGATCCGCCCCGGCATGACGTAACGACCGCGCAGCTCGGCGAGCTCCTGGTCCTTGATTTCGATGGGTTTGAATCCGGCATGGGCTAAACCTGACGCACTCGCTGCCAGGCAGGCGGCGGCCAGCCAGTATGAGCTTTTCATCTGCTGCTCCCGGGACATCCAGTCCCATTCTCTAACTCGGCGATTAAAAGAAGTCGCTCTGAATGAACCCGAAATCCATCAATTCCGCATCTTTGACCGGGTTGAAACTGTCCAGCGAGTTCTTCGCCGTCAGCGGCACGGGAGGGCTGCGCAAGGCGTTGGCCTTGTCGTAACCGGGGCCGACGATGGCAAAGACAATGCCGTTCCAACCTTTGACAAAGTCGTCGTGCTTGTAGCGCTTGTGGCCGAGAACCGGGTCACCGATGTAGACCCAATCCTTGTCCGAGCGCTGCAGGACGACGAAATGCTTGTAGCCACGAATGTCCATCAGAACTACCACCGGAATGGTCACCGCTTCGAGTTTCTCGGGCGGGATCCGGTAGCCACGGGCGCGCATGCCGATGCTTTCTACGTAGCGCTTCATGTCGAGCATGGAGAAACCCTGGGTTCGCACCAGGTCCTGGTCAGCGTTGACCAGCATGCCTTTGATGATGTGCTCCTCATCGACGTCGAGCCAATAAGCCTGGCGCAGGACCGTTGCCAGTGCAGCAGCGCCGCAGCTGAAATCGGTTTTCTGTTCGACGATGTCGGCAAACTTGCGCTCACGAATACTTTGCACGTCCTTGTAGACCAGCACGCCACCCGGCAGGGCAGCCACGGGCATCTGGGCCGCCTGAGTCAGGCCGCACAGACAAAGCAGAGCGAGGAGGGCAGGAGTCCGCATGATCGAATACGCCTTGTGGAACCGAGGAAAAGCCCCGTTGCCGGGGCTTTCGTTTCGATCGCGATTACATGCAGGCTTTGCAACCTGCGGCGATGGACAGCGAGTTGCTTTGTTGGTTGCCCACACCCGCCGAGACGTTGGCTCCGCCGTTGCCGGAGAAGTTGTTCATCGAGTTGGTCATGTTGGCGTTATTGACGACAGGGGTTTTCCAGCCATCTTTGGTCAACACTTGTTGGGTGGTGACGCCAGCGAGGCCAAAACTGCCCACGGCTTCGAACTTGGCTTTCTGATCATCGTTGCCGCCGTGGCCGCCGCCACGGTTGCCCCAACCGCCATGGTCGTTGTCGTCTTCGATGGTCGCAGTGCCTTTGGCTTTGAACACGCCAGCGGCTGCATAAGTACCGGTGAGGGTGTCGGTTTTGTAAGCCTGCACGCCTTTGTTTTCCACGACCAGGCCAGTCGAGGACTGGTTGGCAGAGGCAGCGGCCTGCGCTACACGACCACCGGAAACGGCGATGGCGAGGTTGTTTTTCTGTTGGTTGAAGTTGCCCGAGCTCACGTTGATGCCGATGTTGCCGGAACCATTGTTGCCTGCATTGCTGAGCGTGGCGTTGTTGAAGGTGGACGAGTTTTTCACGTAGTTGTTGTTGTTCACCTGAGTCGCGCTCGAAGCGGCAACAGCATTGCCGAAGATGAAGCTTTCGTCAGCGGTGGCCAGCGCAGCAGCGTTGTCCTGCTGGTTGCCGTCGCCGGCGGCGACGTTGGCGCCCATGTTGCCGTTGGAGCCGTTGAGCGAGTCGCTGGCATTGGCGTTGTTCAGGGTGCCCTGGTTTTTCACCACGTTGCCGTCGCTGTTTTGTGCGTCGAGTACAGCGGCGCCGGCGCCTGCGGTGATCTGCAGCAGTTGTTCAAGATTCGGACCTTGTGGCTGGCCGTGACCGTTGCCATGTCCATTGCCGTGCCCGTTACCATGATCATTGTCACCACGGCCGCCAGCCTGTGCTGCCATTGCCATCACTGCTGCGAGTGCGAAAACCAGTGGTTTGAGAGCCATTGTAGGTTTCATGGTTGTTTCTCCGTCGTGCTTATTAGTTGGTTAAGTGTTGGGACTTTTCTAATTGCACTGCTTTTTGTTTGGGTCAGTCTGCGACCCGGATGCTCAGGGTGTTAGCCATGCGGTTCCCCACCCCGGCACTCTGGTTCACCTGGATTACCCCTCGGCTGCCGGTGAAGGCCTGATCACTTGTCGTGACCTGGCGACTGCCGATTGAGGTACCAGTTGCTCCTGAGCTCGGTAAAAACGCCACGTTCTGTTGCGAAAGGGCGCTGTCGTCAACGCTCTGCGGGCCGGCACTGATGCTGACGCGCGTAACGTTGGCCATTTGATTGTTGGCACCGGCGCCCTGGTTCACACCGAGGATGCCGTTGCCATTGCTGAAAGAGTTGCCGCCAATGTTGGCGCTCGCGTCGATGGCGCGGCTGGCGGGCGTGTCGATGGTCTGCCTGACGTTGGTGGTGGCATGGGCTTCGGTGCCGATGGCAATCGCTTTGGTGTTGGCTTGTTGCATCTGGTCACCGGCGGCCTGGTTGACGTTGAAGTTGCCGCGATACTGCGCGCCTGAATCCTGGATAGTTGCCTTGTTCACTGAAGAAGAATCGGCCATGGCGCTGGTGCAGCCGAGCAGGGCGAGAAGCAGCAGGGTGCGATTCATGTCATTGGCCTCCGGCCATGCGAGTCAGAGGCGCCAGGCCGGTGCTCATCGCCCGGTTGACGGTGTTGGAGATCGAAGCACCAGAACCGCCGCCGCTACCCGTGCGCATACCGGGCAGGCCGTTCTGGTTGGTCAGGGTGTTCATGCCGGGCAGGTTGGAACTGGGCGTGGTCATGTTGCCGCGAATCGATGAGCCGCTGGCGACACTGGCGAAATCACCGTCAGTCAGTTCGGTACTGCTGAGGGTCTGGTTGATCCGCGCCGAAGGGTTGGCGTTGACCGTGGTCGGATAGGGGTCTTTGCCGCCATTGCGACCGATCGCGATGGGTTGAACGTCGCGGTTGAGGACGATCACTCCATTGCCTTCGGCCTGGGCGCTGGCACTGATCAATGCGCTGGCGGCTGATCCGATCAGCAGGAGGCAGGTCAGGCTTTTATTGAAATTCCCCACGGCTGCAATTCCTTCTTCAGTGGGCTGGGTTATTCAGCGTTGTGAAGGAGAGAGCGAAAGCTGTGCCGGTTTTGAATTATCGCGTTATTTCAATGGGTTAGGTGTTTTTGAGAATTGCTCAGTGCGGGCACTGTTTCAGCGCTGAGACACATGCAGGGGCGCTTGAACGATGCTTGACGTTGGAAAGCTCTGGAACAAGGGTTTGCGCCGATGTGTTTCATCGGCGTAACAGGTGACGTGGCGGAGTGATGAACAGCGTTTGGACGGGGGCTTTGCGCGGTGAGGAGTGTTTCAAAAACGGACAGGTTCGTCCCAACGCGGCTCACCTGGACAGTAAAAGCTCGACCGCCGCAAAGGCTTGAGCTTGGCGTTCGGCCCAATCGCCCTCGATAACTTGCAATGGCTGTTGATGCTCAATCAACCAGGCGCGGGTGGCTTCGAAAAAGGCCATGCGATCCGCAAGATCCGGTTGGCAGCGCTGGCCGTCTTCGGCCCAGTCGACTTGTTGCGGCGACAGCAGCAGGTGCAGGTCGTAATGGCGCGTGAGCAGTTCTTTTTCCAGCCAGTTCGGGCAATCGCCGAACAGGGTCTGGCTCCAGAGGATGTTGCTGAGCAGATGGGTGTCGAGAATCAGCAGTTCGGGTTGTTTCGCCCGCGCCTGATCTTCCCATTGCAACTGGCCCCTGGCGATATCAGGGATATCCGCGAGGCAAGTGTCGCGCGGGTTGTCTTCGATGAACCGCCGAACATATTCATCAACGCGCACGCCGCCGAAACGCTGCTCAAGGCCTGCCGCCAGCCAACTCTTGCCGGTGGATTCCGGGCCGGTGAGAACAACGACTTTCATGTGCGCAACGCCGGATCGGCACGCCATTCCCGCCAGCCTTGCACCGCGAGCAAGGTAAACAGCGCATACAGGCCAGCAGTCAGATAGAGGCCTTTATAGATGAACAGGCCGACAAAGATCACATCGAGGACGAACCACAACGCCCAGCATTGCAGGCGTTTTTGCGCCATCCACAGTTGCGCCACCAGACTGAAACCGGTGAGCGCGGCATCGAGCCACGGCTGTGCGGCGTCGGTCCAGTGCGCCATCGCCGCGCCCAGCAACACACTGCCGATCGCCCCAACGCCGAGGCCGAGCACCATTGAGCGTGGGTCGAGGCGGGTAACCTGGCGACCGTCATGCAGCGTCCCGGCGCGGGTCCATTGCCACCAGCCGTAGATTTGCAGCGCGGCATAGATCACTTGCAGCAACATGTCCGAATACAGCTTCACCTCAAAGAAGATCCAGCTGTAGAGCAACACCATGACCAGCCCGATCGGCCAGCACCACGGATTCTGCTTGACCGTCAGCCACACGGCGATGACACCGAGGGCAGCGGCAAACAGTTCAAGCCCGGACATGGCGGATCCTTGGGGGAGTTGAGAAGGGGGCGGATTGTACTGCATTAGTCAGGTCAAAAGCCCCTCACCCTAACCCTCTCCCAGAGGGAGAGGGAACTGATCGCGTTGTTTGGTCGAGGTACGCCGACCTGGAATATCGCGTCGAACGCAGATCATGAAAAGCGCAGTGATCTGCGATCAAAAGCCCCTCACCCTAACCCTCTCCCGGAGGGAGAGGGAACTGACCGCGTTGTTTGGTCGAGGTACGCTGACCTGGAATATCGCGTCGAACGCAGATCATGAAAAGCGCAGTGATCTGCTCCCTCTCCTCGGGGAGAGGGCTGGGGTGAGGGGTGGGCTCACCTCGGTGACCGGTCAGACCCGGAACTGGCGCAGCAACCCGTTGAGCTGTTCGCTCAGTTGCCCAAGCCGTAGGCTGGCCGCGCTCGACTGCTCAGCCGCCAACGCGGTGCTATGGGAAAGCCCGGCCGCCTGGGTGACGTTCTGGTTGATGTCCTCAACCACCTGCGCCTGTTGCAAGGTAGCGCTGGCAATCGACGCATTCAGACCGTTGAGATTACGCAACGCCTGGCCAATCGCATTAAGGCTCGCCCCGGCCAGTCCCGCCTGTTCAATGGTCAATTGCGAGGCCTTGCTGCTGTCGCCGATCACCTTCACCGCAGCCTCCGAATGATTCTGAAGACGCTCGATCATCGACTGAATCTCCGCCGTCGATTTCTGCGTACGCTGGGCCAGCAAGCGCACCTCATCGGCCACCACGGCAAACCCGCGACCCTGTTCTCCCGCGCGCGCCGCTTCAATCGCCGCGTTCAAGGCCAGCAGGTTGGTCTGCTCGGCAATCGAGCGAATCACTTCCAGCACGCTGCCAATCTGCGTGCTCTCCGCCGCCAGGGTGCGGATCACTTCCACCGCCTGATCGATCGTGCCGGAGAGCTTGTCGATCTGTTGCAGGCTGCCGTCAATGTTGATCTGCCCCTGTTGCGCCTGCGCTTCGGCATCACGCATTTCTGCGGCGGCGTGTTCGGCGTTTTTCGCCACGTCCTGCACGCCGTAGGTGACTTCGTTGATCGCCGTGGCCACCAATTCCATCTGCTGCGATTGCTGCTGACTGCGCTGCTGCGCCTGCGAGGCATCGTTGCCCAGCTCGCTGGAAGACTGCCCCAGAGCGCTGGCCGAGACCTGCAGATCACCAATCACTCGGCGCAGCTTGGCGGTGAAGGCATTGAAGTGATGGGCCAGTTCGGTGACTTCATCCTTGCCGTGGGTATCAAGGCTGCGGGTCAGGTCGCTTTCGCCACTGGCGATGTTGGCCATCGCATTCACGGTTTCCTGCAACGGACGGACAATGCTGCGTGCGATCAGGATCACCAGCAGCGCCATGATCAGCGCAATCGCCAGGCCGATCGCCGACGCCTTGATCATTTGTCCTTGGAATTCTGCCTGCACATCGTCGACGTAAACGCCGGAACCAATTACCCAGCCCCACGGCTCAAACAGCTTCACATATGAGGTCTTCGCAACGGGATCAGTCGCCCCCGGTTTCGGCCAGCGATAATTGACCATGCCCGCGCCTTTGGCCTTGGCGATGGCGACCATCTCGTTGAACACCGCAAAGCCGTCCGGGTCGCGGATCGCCGAAAGATTCTGGCCTTCGAGCTTGGGATTGGTCGGGTGCATGACCATCACGGGCGTGAGGTCGTTGATCCAGAAGTAGTCGCTCTGGTCATAGCGCAGGCCACGGATCGCGGTCAGCGCCTGCTTTTGCGCGGCATCCCTGGTCAGGGTGCCGGCGGTTTCCAGGCCGTGGTAATAAGTCAGCAGGCCACTGGCGGTCTGCACCACGTGCTGGGTTTTCTGCGCCTTGGCGTGGTAGAGGTCGTCATGGATCTGCTTGAGCATCAGCACGCCCAAGGTCAGCAACATGACCACCGCCACGATCAAGATGAGCCACAAGCGTCGGCTGATCGACACACTGCGCAAGCTGTTCATAACGCTGTCACTCCGGATTCTTGTTCTTGTAATAAACGATCGCCAGCATCCAGCCACCGCTGTGGGCTCGCGATTGTGCGACTTGAGCCGCCTAACGCGGGGAGCGCTATTAAGGCTTGTCTGTTAGGATTTCGGCCCCGCGCGCGAAAACCTGAATCCGGTTTTGATATTTCACGGAATTTTTACCGTTTCGTGTGGATCCTGTGCGCGCGCAATCGCTACAGCTTTTACCGGCTACGCTGGACGCAGTGAACGAAAAAATACTATCGGGGCATGCCCGCGTGCATCGCTCTTTGGGGGATTGATGGATCTTTGGACCGCCTTGCAGGCACTGATTCTAGGAGTTGTAGAAGGGCTGACGGAGTTTTTGCCCATTTCGAGTACCGGACACCAGATCATCGTCGCCGACTTGCTGAACTTCGGCGGCGAGCGGGCCATGGCGTTCAACATCATCATCCAGCTCGGCGCGATCCTCGCCGTGGTCTGGGAATTTCGCCGCAAGATCCTCGACGTGGTGATCGGCCTGCCGACCCAGCCGAGCGCACGGCGTTTCACCGCCAACCTGCTGATCGCCTTTCTCCCGGCGGTGGTACTGGGGGTGATCTTTGCCGATCTGATTCACGAATACCTGTTCAACCCGATCACCGTGGCGGCAGCGCTGGTCATCGGCGGGATCATCATGTTGTGGGCCGAACAGCGCCAGCATGAAGTGCATGCGGAAACCGTCGACGAGATTCGCTGGACCGACGCGCTGAAAATCGGCTTCGCGCAATGCCTGGCGATGATTCCCGGCACCTCGCGTTCTGGCTCGACGATTATTGGCGGCTTGCTGTTCGGCCTGTCGCGCAAGACGGCCACCGAGTTCTCGTTCTTCCTCGCCATGCCAACCATGGTCGGTGCGGCGGTGTATTCGGGTTACAAATACCGCGATCTGTTTGTGCCGGCGGATTTCCCGGTGTTCGCCATTGGTTTTGTCACGGCGTTCATCTTTGCCATGATCGCTGTACGCGGCCTGCTCAAGTTCATCGGTAGCCACAGCTACGCAGCGTTCGCCTGGTACCGGATTGCCTTCGGCCTGTTCATTCTGGCGACCTGGCAGTTCGGCTGGGTGGACTGGTCGGCGGCCAAGGCATGAACGATTCCCGCACGCGCCGCCCTGAGGGGCGACCTTCAGGCGGGCGCGTTCAGCATCTGAAATTGAAGCTTGTTGTGTTGCTGATCGTCTGCGCGCTGCCGCTGTTCGGCTCGCTGTCGATGTGGCTCAGCGGCATCTCGCGGGTGCCGCTGGCGGCGTACGGGATTGTCAGTGTGCTGGCGTTCTTTCTGTACTGGGCCGACAAACGCAAGGCCCGCGCCGATGCCTGGCGCACCCCGGAAAACATCCTGCATGCGGTAGAACTGGCGGGTGGCTGGCCGGGTGCTTTGATCGCGCAGCAGGTATTCCGGCACAAAACGCGCAAGGTGTCGTTTCAGATTCTGT
>NZ_WBRZ01000058.1:0-23596 GCF_008923895.1 Pseudomonas sp. GXM4 | reverse complement strand
GACGTCGGAAGGCTGAGTGGAGGGATTGATCCGGGCGTGGGAGCGCAGCGACCGTTCGACGAAGTCGAACACAGCGGAAGGAGGTGCAGCGAAGCAAACCGTAGCCGCTGCGCCCGGATCAGTCCCGGAGCGAAGGAACCCGAGCCTGCGAGGGCCGAACGCAGGAGCAAGCCTTTTTGGGTACTTTTTCGGGGGCGTTTGTAAAAAAAGTGAGTCGCCGTAAGGGCGAAACCGCCAGCCGCCACACCCGAAGCAACGGATATTCACCCAAATCAAGACAAAACCAAGGCCAACAAAAAACCCGCAGACAATCACTCATCTGCGGGTTTCCCGTTCAAGCAACCAAGAAGATCAGAAATCCTCCAGCCGCCACACCTCATAAGCCGGCGTCTCATACGGATGACTGAGCTTCAACGCCGCCACAACAGCCACAATCAACTCATCCGCAACGACAAGCTCAACCTTCCATTCCTCAACCCGCTCGACCTGCCCCGCCTGACCGATAAACGGCTGACTGCCGTCCAACGGTCGAAACTGGCCCAGGCCAAGCACCTGCCACGCACAGTGGTCATAGTCACCGATCCGCCCACCACCGGCAGCGAACACAGCCCCTTTGACCACCTCGACATGACTGTCAGGAACAAAAAACGCCAACTTGTACACGACGATCAGTTAACCCACACGCGTGCGTTACGGAACATGCGCATCCACGGAGCGTCTTCGTTCCAGTCTTCCGAACGCCACGAGTTCTGCACCGCACGGAACACACGCTCCGGGTGCGGCATCATGATCGTCACGCGACCGTCACGGCTGGTGAGGCCGGTGATCCCGCGCGGCGAGCCGTTCGGGTTGGCCGGATAGGCTTCGGTGACCTTGCCGTGGTTGTCGACAAAACGCATCGCCACGCAACCGGACAGATCGGCTTCCAACAGTGCTTCTTCGCTGGCGAACTCGGCATGCCCTTCACCGTGGGCGATGGCGATCGGCATGCGCGAACCGGCCATGCCCTGCAGGAAGATCGAGTTCGACTCCTGGATCTGCACCATCGCCACCCGCGCTTCAAACTGCTCGGAGCGGTTGCGCACGAAGTGCGGCCAGAACTCGCTGCCCGGGATCAGCTCGTGCAGGTTGGACATCATCTGGCAACCGTTGCACACGCCCAGCGTGAAGCTGTCGTTACGTTCGAAGAAGCCCTGGAACGCATCGCGGGCGCGGCTGTTGAACAGCGCCGACTTGGCCCAGCCTTCACCGGCGCCGAGCACGTCGCCGTAGGAAAAACCGCCGCAGGCCACCAGGCCTTTGAACTCGTTGAGGTCGACACGACCGGCGAGGATATCGCTCATGTGCACGTCGATCGCGCTGAAACCGGCGCGGTCGAACGCGGCGGCCATTTCCACCTGACCGTTGACGCCCTGCTCACGCAGCACGGCAACCTGTGGGCGGATGCCTTTCTTGATGTAAGGCGCGGCGATGTCCTGATTGACGTCGTAGCTGAGCTTGACGCTCAGGCCCGGGTTGTCTTCTTCCAGCAGCGCGTCGAATTCCTGCTCGGCGCAGTCGGCGTTGTCGCGCAGACGCTGGATCTGGTAGCTGGTCTCGGCCCACTGACGTTGCAGCAGACGACGCTGGCCTTCGAACACGGTGTCACCGTTGAAGGTGATGTTGATCTGGCCATTGTTGATCGGCTGACCGATCACCGACACGCAGTCGCCCAGACCGGCGGCGCTGAATTGCGCGAGGATGTCCGGGGTGGCGTCCTGACGAACCTGGATCACCGCACCGAGTTCTTCGTTGAACAGGATCGCGGCGATTTCCGAAGCGGATTCGGCAACGCTGTCCAGGTTCAGGCTCAGACCGCAGTGGCCGGCGAAGGCCATTTCCACCACGGAAGTCAGCAGACCACCGTCGGAACGGTCGTGGTAGGCCAGCAGGTGACCGTCGGCGTTGAGGCCCTGGATCACCGCGAAGAAGGCCTTCAGGTCTTCGGCGTCATCGACGTCCGGTGCATGCTGGCCGAGTTTGCCGTGGACTTGCGCGAGGATCGATGCACCCATGCGGTTCTGGCCGCGACCGAGATCGATCAGGATCAGGTCGGTGGTGCCCTTGTCCATGCGCAGTTCCGGGGTCAGGGTCTGACGGATGTCAGCCACTGGCGCGAAACCGGTAACGATCAGCGACATCGGCGAGGTGACAGTCTTGTCTTCGCCGTTGTCGTTCCAGCGCGTGGCCATGGACATCGAGTCCTTGCCCACCGGAATGGTGATGCCCAGCTCAGGGCACAGCTCCATGCCGACAGCTTTCACGGTGTCGTACAGACGCGCGTCTTCGCCCGGGTGGCCGGCCGCCGACATCCAGTTCGCCGACAGTTTGATGTCGGAGAGCTTGTTGATGCGCGAGGCAGCAATGTTGGTGATGGTTTCGCCGATGGCCATGCGGCCCGAGGCCGGCGCGTCCAGCAGAGCCAGCGGAGTACGCTCGCCCATCGCCATGGCTTCACCGGTGTAGACGTCGAAACTGGTGGCGGTGACGGCAACGTCGGCCACCGGCACTTGCCATGGGCCGACCATCTGGTCACGGGCGACGAGGCCGGTGATGGTGCGGTCGCCGATGGTGATCAGGAAGCTTTTGCTGGCCACGGCCGGGTGATGCAGAACGCGTTCGATGGACTCGCTGATGTCGAGGTTCGACGGATCGAAGTCATCGCCCAGCTCGGCTTCGCGAACCACCGAACGGTGCATGCGCGGCGCCTTGCCCAGCAACACTTCCAGCGGCATGTCCACCGGGTTGTTGCCGAAGTGGCTATCCGTGACAGTAAGCTGCGGTTCGGCAGTGGCTTCCCCGACTACGGCAAACGGGCAACGCTCGCGTTCGCAGATCGCCTGGAAGCGCTCGAAGTCTTCCGGGCCGACTGCCAGCACGTAACGTTCCTGGGATTCGTTCGACCAGATTTCGTGCGGGGCCATGCCCGGCTCGTCATTCGGGATGTTGCGCAGTTCGAAACGGCCACCGCGATCGCCGTCGTTGACCAGTTCCGGGAAGGCGTTGGACAGACCGCCCGCGCCGACGTCGTGGATGAAGCTGATCGGGTTCTTGTCGCCCAGTTGCCAGCAACGGTCGATGACTTCCTGGCAACGACGCTCCATTTCAGGGTTCTCACGCTGCACGGAAGCAAAATCCAGATCCGCCGAGCTGGTGCCGGTGGCCATCGACGAAGCCGCGCCGCCACCGAGACCGATCAACATCGCCGGGCCGCCGAGCACGATCAGCTTGGAGCCGACGACGATCTCGCCTTTCTTGACGTGTTCTTCGCGGATGTTGCCCATGCCGCCAGCGAGCATGATCGGCTTGTGATAACCGCGCACTTCGTCACCGTGCGGAGTGGTGATCGACTGTTCGAAGGTACGGAAATAGCCGGTCAGCGCCGGACGACCGAATTCGTTGTTGAACGCAGCACCGCCGAGCGGGCCTTCGATCATGATGTCCAGCGCGGTGACGATGCGCTCAGGCTTGCCGTACGGCACTTCCCACGGCTGTTCGAAGCCCGGGATCTGCAGGTTCGATACGGTGAAACCGGTCAGGCCGGCCTTTGGCTTGGCGCCGCGACCGGTTGCACCTTCGTCACGGATCTCGCCACCGGAACCGGTGGATGCGCCCGGGAACGGCGCAATCGCGGTCGGGTGGTTGTGGGTTTCAACCTTCATCAGGATGTGCACCGGCTCCTGCACCGCGCCGTACTGGCGGGTTTCAGGGTTCGGGAAGAAGCGGCCGGCAACGTTGCCGACGATCACCGAAGCGTTGTCCTTGTAAGCGGACAGCACGCCTTCGCTGTGCATCTGATAGGTGTTCTTGATCATGCCGAACAGGCTTTTTTCCTGGCTCTGGCCGTCAATGTCCCAACTGGCGTTGAAGATCTTGTGGCGGCAGTGCTCGGAGTTGGCCTGGGCGAACATCATCAGTTCGATGTCGTGCGGGTTGCGCTTCAGACCGTTGAAGGCGTTGACCAGATAGTCGATCTCGTCTTCGGCCAGGGCCAGGCCCAGCTCGGTGTTGGCCTTTTCCAGCGCGGCGCGGCCGCCACCGAGGATGTCGATGGCGGTCAGCGGCTTCGGCTCGGCATGGCTGAACAGACCGGCGGCCTGTTCGAGGTTGGCCAGCACAATCTGGGTCATGCGGTCATGCAGCGCGTCCGAAATCAGCTGGGCTTCGGCTTCGCTGAACTGCCCTGCAACATAGAAGGCGATACCGCGTTCCAGACGCTGGATCTTGCTCAGGCCGCAGTTGCGGGCGATGTCGCTGGCCTTGCTCGACCACGGCGAGATGGTGCCGAAACGCGGCAACACCAGAAACAGACGGCCGGTAGGCTCTTGAACCGGAACACTTGGGCCGTACTTCAGAAGGCGCGCTAGCACCTGCTGTTCGTCGCCGGTCAGGACGCCGGTGACTTCGGCGAAGTGAGCGAATTCAGCATACAGGCCACTGACAGCTGGAACCTTCTGGCTCAGTTGCTCAAGGAGTTTGCTGTGGCGAAAGGCAGAAAGGGCAGGAGCGCCGCGCAGGATCAACATCTTCGGGACAGCCTCGGGAAGGGGTGTGCTTTGAGGCCGTGCATTCTAGCCTAAACCGACCTCAACATCACCCGAAACGCTACGCACGGTTGCACTCGGGTAGCAATCTGTGTTTCTGCCTTCGGGGTCAGGTAAATCGAGCGTTTCAGCATGGCTTATTTTTACTGTAACAAAATGCCCTGAAGGCCCGTATTCAAGGGATTTCGTTCGATTTTGTGATCGCTAGCAGACTAGTCCTACGCTGTCGAGATATGGCGCCCGTGGCCGTTTGCGTATACTGCGCAGATGTTTTTCCCAACGGCTTTGCGTCCGCGATACGCCAAATGGCTGATCGCAACCGGACTCTTCCTGGTGCTCGGTGGCTGTGTTGATAAACCCAACACACTCGAGCGCGTAAAGGAGGACGGTGTGCTGCGCGTGGTTACCCGCAACAGCCCCGCCACCTACTTTCAGGATCGCAGCGGTGAAACCGGCTTCGAATACGAGCTGGTGAAGCGCTTCGCCGACGATTTGGGCGTCGAATTGAAGATCGAGACGGCCGACAATCTCGATGACCTGTTCAACCAGGTCGGCAAGCCAAACGGCCCGGTACTCGCGGCCGCCGGTCTGGTCAGCAGCGATGAACGCAAGAAGCAGGTGCGGTTCTCCCACTCCTACCTCGAAGTCACCCCGCAAATCATCTACCGCAACGGCCAGTCGCGCCCCACCGATCCGGCGGATCTGGTCGGCAAGAAGATCACCGTGCTCAAGGGCAGCACCCACGCCGAGCAACTGGCCGCGCTGAAACAGAAATATCCCGGCATCGAATACGAAGAATCCGACGCGGTTGAAGTGGTCGATCTGCTGCGCATGGTCGATGAGGGCCAGATCGACCTGACACTGGTCGACTCCAACGAAGTGGCGATGAATCAGGTGTACTTCACCAACATCCGCGTGGCCTTCGACCTCGGCGACGCGCGCAGTCAGAGCTGGGCGGTCGGCCCGGGCGAAGACAACAGCCTGCTCAACGAAATCAACGCCTATCTGGACAAGGTGCAGAAGAACGGCACCCTGCAACGCCTGAAGGACCGCTACTACGGCCATGTCGATGTGCTTGGCTACATGGGCGCCACCACCTTTGCCCAGCACTTGCAGCAGCGCCTGCCGAAATACGAACAGCACTTCAAGAACTACGCGAAGAAAGAGAAAGTCGACTGGCGCCTGCTCGCCGCCATCGGTTATCAGGAATCCCTGTGGCAGCCGACGGTGACCTCGAAAACCGGCGTGCGCGGTTTGATGATGCTGACCCAGAACACCGCGCAGGCGATGGGCGTGTCCAACCGCCTCGACCCCAAGCAGAGCATCATGGGCGGCGCCAAGTACCTGGCTTATATGAAGGATCAGCTGGACGACTCGATCCAGGAACCGGATCGCACCTGGTTCGCCCTGGCGGCGTACAACGTCGGCAGCGGCCATCTGGATGACGCGCGCAAACTGGCGGCGAAGGAAGGCTTGAACCCGGACAAGTGGCTGGACGTGAAAAAGATCCTGCCGCGCCTTTCGCAGAAGCAGTGGTACAGCAAGACCCGCTACGGTTACGCCCGCGGTGGCGAACCGGTGCACTTCGTGGCGAACATTCGTCGCTACTACGACATTCTGACTTGGGTAACCCAGCCGCAGCTTGAAGGCGATCAGGTGGCCGAGGGCAACCTGCATGTGCCGGCGATCGACAAGTCGAAACCGGCGCAAGAGCCTGCCCCTCTCTAAAGCAAAAGATCGCAGCCTTCGGCAGCTCCAGGGTTATGTGTTCACCTGTAGGAGCCGCCGAAGGCTGCGATCTTTTGATCTTAGCCCTTGAGAGCAGCAGCCAGAATCAGCGCTTTCATTTCCGATACGGCAGACTTGAAGCCAACGAACAACGCATGCGCCACCAGCGCGTGGCCGATGTTCAGCTCGTTGATGCCTTTGATCGCAGCCACGGCTTCAACATTGTGGTAATGCAAGCCGTGACCGGCGTTAACGATCAAGCCTTGGGCCAGACCAAACGCAACGCCATCCGCCACACGCTTCAATTCCTCGGCCACTTCAGTCGGGGTTTCGGCATCGGCGTAACGCCCGGTGTGCAGCTCGATTGCCGGCGCACCGACGCGCTTGGAGGCGGCAATCTGGCGCTCGTCGGCGTCGATAAACAGCGACACTTCGCTGCCGATTTTCGACAAGCGCTCGACCGCCGCCCTGATGCGCTCTTCCTGCCCCGCTACATCCAGACCGCCTTCGGTGGTCAGCTCCTGACGGGTTTCCGGGACCAGGCAGATGTGCGCCGGGCGAATGCGCTCGGCGAACGCCATCATTTCTTCGGTGACGCCCATTTCGAAGTTCATGCGGGTTTGCAGCACATCCTTGAGCAGCAACACGTCGCGCTCCTGGATGTGCCGGCGGTCTTCGCGCAGGTGCACGGTGATGCCATCGGCGCCCGCCTCTTCTGCATCCAGCGCCGCCTTGACCGGGTCCGGGTAGCGCGTGCCACGGGCCTGACGCAGGGTGGCGACGTGGTCGATGTTCACGCCGAGAAGAATGCGATTGCTGCTGGTCACGGATGCGCTCCTGAATTGAGAGGTTCGGCGCACAGCATATCAGGGCTTGCGAAACAGCTCGCGACTGACAAGCGGACGCCCGCCCAAATGCACCGCCAGGGCCTGGCGCATCAGACGCTTGGCCGCCGACAGCGCACCGGGCGCCGACCAGTCGGCTTCGGCCATGGCCAGCAGTTCGGTACCGTTGAACAAGCCTGGTTGCAGCAGATACACCCTTTCGAGACCGGCATCGACTTGCAGGCGATAGAGACCGTCAGGTGCGACAGGCTCACCGTGCATATCGGTGTTCATAGAGAAGCCGTAGCCGAGATCATCCAGCAATCGCCATTCGAAGGAGCGCAGCAACGGTTCCAGCGGCCGACCTTCGGCCAGCGCCAGCAGGGTCGCGGCATAGTGATCGAAGACTGCGGGATGCGGGTCTTCGGCAGGCAACAGGCGAATCAACAGTTCGTTGAGGTAGAGACCGCTGAACAGCGCCTCGCCGTTGAGCCATGCCGAGGTGCCGGAGCTTTCCATGCGCCCGACATTCTTCAGCTCGCCCTTGCCACGGAACTCGACCTCCAGCGCCACGAACGGCCGCGCCAGCGTCCCGGCCTTGCCCCGTGCACTGCGCAACACCGCCCGCAGCCGACCTTGCGGCGTGAGGAAATCGACCAGTGCGCTGGTTTCGCGATAGGCGCGCGAATGCAGGACGTAGGCGGGTTGGGCGGGGGGCGGGTTTGAGGACATGGAACTCTCATGGATAAAACGCGGTTTTATATTCACCCCACAAACACTGTGGGAGCGAGCTTGCTCGCGAACTCGGTGTGACAGTCAACATCAATGCTGAATGTTCCATCGTCTTCGCGAGCAAGCTCGCTCCCACAGGTTTCTTCGGTGTTGCGACAACCGCGTATTTACAGGTCGCCATAACCCAGCGAACGCAGCGCGCGCTCGTCATCGGACCAGCCGCCCTTCACCTTGACCCACAGGTTGAGCATGATCTTGGAGTCGAACAGCAGCTCCATGTCCTTGCGCGCTTCGGTGCCGATGCGCTTGATGCGCTCGCCCTTGTCGCCAATGATGATTTTCTTCTGGCCGTCACGCTCGACGAGAATCAGCGCGTGGATGTGCAAGGTCTTGCCCTGCTGCTTGAATTCTTCGATTTCAACCGTGATCTGGTACGGCAGCTCGGCGCCCATCTGGCGCATGATTTTCTCGCGCACCAGTTCGGCGGCAAGGAAACGGCTGCTGCGGTCGGTGATCTGGTCTTCCGGGAAGAAGTGATCATTCTCCGGCAAGTGATCGGCGATGACCTTTTCCAGCGCTTCGAGGTTGTGCCCGTGCTGCGCGGAAATCGGGATGATCTGCGCGTTTGGCAGCTGTTCCTGCAACCAGCTCAGATGCGGCATCAGCTCGGCTTTGTCTTCGATGCGATCGGTCTTGTTCAGCGCGACGATCAGCGGGCCGGTCACGTATTGCACACGCTCCAGAACCATCTGGTCTTCGTCGGTCCACTTGGTGCGGTCGACGACGAAGATCACCACATCGACGTCTTTCAACGCCGCCGAAGCGGTTTTGTTCATGTAACGGTTCAGGGCCTTTTCGCCACCCTTGTGCATGCCCGGGGTGTCGACGTAGATCGCCTGCACGTCGCCCTCGGTCTTGATCCCGAGCATGTTGTGGCGGGTGGTCTGCGGTTTGCGCGAAGTGATCGCGAGCTTCTGCCCGAGGATGTGGTTGAGCAACGTCGACTTGCCGACGTTGGGACGGCCGACGATGGCAACGTAGCCACAGCGAGTTGCGTTTGTATCAGTCATTGCCATTCTCCACGCCCAAGGCAATCAGTGCTGCGGCGGCCGCTACCTGTTCGGCAATACGACGGCTCACACCCTGACCTCGGCTTTTTTCATTCAGTAAGACCACTTCGCACTCGACGAAGAAGGTTCGGCAGTGCGGTTCGCCCTGGATATCCACCACTTCGTAGCGTGGCAGTTCGCAACCGCGCGATTGCAGGTGTTCCTGCAAGCGGGTTTTCGGATCCTTGTTGGTGTCGACCAGCGTCAGGCCTTCGAATTCGCCGGCCAGCCACGCCAGTACGCGCTCGCGGGCGACGTCCATGCCGGCATCGAGGTAGATCGCGCCAATCAACGCTTCGAGGGCATCGGCCAGAATCGATTCACGGCGGAAACCACCGCTCTTCAGTTCCCCCGAACCCAGGCGCAAATAATCACCGAGGTCGAAACCGCGAGCGAGTACGGCCAGGGTCTCACCTTTTACCAGCCGTGCGCGCAAACGCGACAACTGGCCTTCGCGGGCCAGCGGGAAGCGATCGAACAGCGCCTCGCCAGCGACGAAGTTGAGGATGGCATCACCGAGGAATTCCAGACGCTCGTTGTTGCGCCCGGCAAAACTGCGGTGCGTGAGGGCCAGCAGCATCAGCTCCTGGTCCTTGAAGGTGTAACCGAGCTGGCGCTCGAGACGGCTAAGAGAAACGCTCACGGTTTACCCACGCTGAGTTCGTGGCTGGTTTCCACTGCCATCGCCGGGGTACGGCGCAGGCCTGGGACAATTAACGCTGTGTTCAAAAAATAAATCCTGGCGATTGCGAAGCCGATTGTGCCGGCTCCAGAAATGCATTCGGCGCTGTGGTCAACAGCGCCGTGTTTGATTACTTGATCAGGCCAACCCGCGAGAAATTCGGCAGGTGGCTGAGTTTCGGCTCAGGCCAGCTCATCCAGACCGCGAAGGCCTTGCCGACAATATTCTTGTCGGGAACCATGCCCAGCAGATCCTTGGGAATGTTCGGATCATCCCAGTAGCGGCTGTCATTCGAATTGTCGCGGTTGTCGCCCATCATGAAGTAGTGCCCGGCAGGCACTGTCCACGAACGGTCCGGGGTGGCGCGGTAGCGGCTCATTTCCTTACGGATCAGGTGTTCGGCTGCGCCGAGTTTTTCCTGATAGAGCTCCGCGCTGCCCAGCGAACCCGCCTCGGCGCCGACCATCTTCTCGGCAATCGATTCGCCGTTGACGAACAGACGCTTGTCGGCGGTGTAACGCACCGTGTCACCGGGCAGGCCGACCACACGCTTGATGTAGTTGACGTTCGGGTCGCTCGGGTAGCGGAACACCATCACATCACCGCGCTGCGGGTCACCGACTTCGATGATTTTCTTGTCGATCACCGGCAGACGGATGCCGTAGGAAAACTTGTTCACCAGAATGAAGTCGCCGACATCCAGGGTCGGTTTCATCGAGCCGGACGGGATCTGGAACGGCTCCACCAGGAACGAACGCAGCACCAGCACGATGAACAGCACCGGAAAGAACGACTTGCCGTATTCGACCAGCAGCGGCTCTTTGTTCAGCTTCTCGACCACCACAGGCTCGGGCTGGCTGACACTGCCTTGATAAGAGGCAATGGCAGCACGCCGACGCGGTGCCAGGAACAGCAGATCAAGCAACGCCAACAGGCCGCAGACGAACACGGCGATGACCAGCAACAGCGGGAAATTTAGCGACATAGGACCTGATTATTCCAACCTGAGCACGGCGAGGAAGGCTTCCTGTGGAATTTCCACGTTGCCGACCTGTTTCATGCGTTTCTTACCGGCCTTCTGCTTCTCGAGCAGCTTCTTCTTACGACTGACGTCACCGCCGTAGCATTTGGCCAATACGTTCTTTCTGAGCGCCTTGACGGTTGTCCGCGCCACGATCTGACCACCAATGGCAGCCTGAATCGCCACGTCGAACATCTGACGAGGAATCAGTTCTTTCATCTTCTCGGTCAACTGGCGACCTTTGAAGTGCGAATTGTCACGGTGCACGATCAATGCCAGGGCATCGACCTTGTCGCCGTTGATCAGCACGTCCAGTTTCACCAGATTAGCCGATTGATAACGATCGAAATGGTAGTCCAGCGAAGCATAGCCGCGGCTGGTGGATTTGAGACGGTCGAAGAAGTCCAGGACCACTTCGTTCATCGGCAGGTCGTAGGTCACTTGCACCTGATTGCCGAGGAACAGCATGTCGACCTGAACACCGCGTTTCTCGATGCACAGGGTGATCACGTTACCCAGGTGTTCCTGCGGTACGAGGATATTGGCGCGCACGATTGGCTCGCGCATGTCCTCGATCGCCGACACGTCCGGAAGCTTCGACGGGTTGTCGACGTAAATCGTTTCACCGGTTTTCAGCACCAGCTCGAAAATTACCGTCGGCGCAGTGGTGATCAGGTCCAGGTCGTATTCGCGCTCGAGGCGCTCCTGGATGATTTCCATGTGCAGCATGCCGAGGAAGCCGCAACGGAAGCCGAAGCCCAGGGCGTCGGAGCTTTCCGGGGTGTACTGCAGCGACGAGTCGTTCAGGGTCAGCTTCTGCAGCGCTTCGCGGAAATCCTCGAAGTCGTCGGAACTGACCGGGAACAGACCGGCGTAAACCTGTGGCTGAATGCGTTTGAAGCCCGGCAGCACCGGCACATCAGGCGTGGAGCTCAAGGTCAGGGTGTCACCGACCGGCGCACCGTGAATGTCCTTGATGCTGGCGATGATGAAGCCCACTTCGCCGGCCTTGAGATCAACGGTGGCGGTGTGTTTCGGGTTGAACACGCCGACGCTGTCGACCAGGTGCACCTTGCCGGTGGACTTGACCAGAATCTTGTCGCCCTTCTTCACACGGCCGTGGCGCACGCGTACCAGGGAAACAACGCCCAGGTAGTTGTCGAACCAGGAATCGATGATCAACGCTTGCAGCGGATCTTCGATATTGCCGGTCGGCGCAGGGATGGTGTGCACCAGACGCTCGAGCACTTCGTCGACACCCAGGCCGGTCTTGGCGCTGCAGGTGACGGCGTCGGTGGCGTCGATGCCGATGATCTTCTCGATCTCGTCCTTGACGCGATCCGGCTCGGCCTGGGGCAGGTCGATCTTGTTCAGGACCGGCATGACCTCCAGGCCCTGCTCGATGGCGGTGTAGCAGTTGGCCACGGACTGGGCTTCGACGCCCTGCCCCGCATCGACCACCAGCAAGGCGCCTTCGCACGCGGCCAGGGAACGGCTGACTTCGTAGGTGAAGTCGACGTGGCCCGGGGTGTCAATGAAGTTCAGCTGGTAGGTGATGCCATCTTTGGCTTTGTAATAGAGGGTAACGCTGTGGGCCTTGATGGTGATCCCGCGTTCACGCTCAAGATCCATGGAATCCAGTACCTGGGCTTCCATTTCACGCTCGGCCAGGCCGCCGCACATCTGGATGAAACGGTCAGCCAGCGTCGACTTGCCATGGTCAATGTGGGCGATGATGGAGAAATTGCGGATATGACTCAAATCACTCACGGATCAACACTCAAAAAGGCTGCAGGCTTGGCCCGCCGAAAAATAGCCGGGAATTGTACCTGATACACGGCGCAAGCGTCACGTTCGCCTGTCACCCGGATCGCATGCAAAAACGCCCCGGTCTGGCGACCGAGGCGTTTTCAGGGTTCAAGCGCTCAATGAAAGCTTGTTCATCAGCCCGCGCGTCTGAGCAGCCAGACACCCGCCAGCGCACACACGCCGGCCGGCACCAGCACCGCAAACAGCGGCGAGAATCCGAACACCAGGCTCGATGGCCCCAGCAGATCCTGGACGATGCGGAAGGTGAAGCCCACCAGCACGCCGGTGAAAACACGCTGACCGAGGGTCACCGAACGCAGCGGGCCGAAGATGAACGAGATCGCCATCAGCACCAGCGCGGCGGTCACCAGCGGCTGCAACACCTTGACCCAAAATGCCAGCCAGTAGCGGCCATTGCTCAGGCCCTGCTCGGCCAGATAATGGATGTAGCCCCAAAGACCGCTGATCGACAGCGATTCCGGCGCCATGACCACGGTGCTGAGCAGTTGCGGGCTCAACGCCACGTCCCACTCCTCGCTCGGACTGTTGACCACTTCAGTACTGCGCTCATGGAACAGCGTGGTGGCAACGTCGGTGAGCTGCCACTTGGTGCCGTCGAACTCGGCCTTTTTGGCGAAGCTGGAGCTGAGCAGATGGCGCTCCTTGTCGAAGTGATAGCGCGTCACGCCGTACAACAGACCGTTCGGTTGAACCGCGTTGATGTGGATGAATTCTTCACCCTGACGGTGCCACATACCGTGCTTGGCGCTTTGCGCGTCGCCGCTGCCCTGGGCCAGCGAGCGATTGGCCTGGGCCATGCTTTCGGTGGCCGGGGCAACGTATTCGCCAATCAGCACGCCGGCGAGCATCAGCACCAGCATCGGTTTCATGACGGCCCAGACGATACGGCCGATCGACACGCCAGCAGCGCGCATGACTGTCAGCTCACTGCTGCTGGCCAGACTGCCGAGACCGATCAGGCAGCCGATCAATGCGGCCATCGGCAGCATTTCATAGAGCCGGCGCGGTGCGGTGAGCAATACAAAACCGAGCACGTCGACCAAGGTGTAGGTGTCGCTGACGTCGCCCATTTCATCGATGAAGGCGAAAAGCGTTGCCAGGCCGAGGATGATCGCCAGCACGGCGATGATCGCCATGAATACGCTGCTGCCGATGTAGCGGTCGAGTTTAACCACGGGCCACCTCCAGCGCGGCGCTGCGACGGCTGGCCAGTTTCAGGCGCAGCGGCTCCCAATAAAGCAGGCCGAGGCCGATCACCAGGAAGATCGCGTGCACCCACCACAGACCGAGCGCCGGCGGGATCTTGCCTTTTTCAAGGGCGCCGCGAGCGGCAATCAGGATGGTCAGGTAAGCCATATAAAGAAGAATCGCCGGCAGCAGCTTGAGGAAACGCCCCTGACGCGGATTCACCCGCGACAGCGGCACCGCCATCAGGGTCACGATGAACACCAGCAACGGCAGGGACATGCGCCATTGCAGTTCGGTTTTCGAACGGATGTCGTCGCTGCCCCACAGGGACGAGGTCGGCATCGCATCGCGATCGGTGACTTCTTCGCTGACGTCCGGCTTGGGCAGCAGCACGCCGTAGGTTTCGTAATGAATGGCGCGGTAATCGGCCTGCCCGGGGCTGCCGTCATAGCGGTAACCGTTATCGAGGATCAGGTAGCGATTGCCATCGGGGCGGATTTCCTGACGGCCAGACTCGGCCACCAGCACGGAAATCCCGCGATCCTTCTTATCGGCGCCGAGGTTCTTCTGCGAAATGAACACGCTACCGAGATTGACGCGGTCGTCGCTCAGGGTTTCGGTGTAGGTCACTCGGGTGCCGTCGCGCAAGGCCTGGAAGCGTCCCGGTTCGAGGGTATCGAACTCGGTCAGCGCGTCCTGCTTGTTCAGCAGCAACTGAAACTGGTTGGCTCCCTGCGGAGCCAGGCCGAGGCTCAGCCACGCCACCACCAGTGCCACCAGCGTTGCCGGAAAAAGGGTCATGCGAAACAGCTTCTGCTGGCTCATGCCGGTGGCCGAGAGCACGGTCATTTCGCTTTCGAGGTACAGGCGACCGTAGGCCAGCAGGATCCCGAGGAACAGGCCCAGCGGCAGAATCAGTTGCAGGAAACCCGGCAGACGAAAGCCCATGATCAGGAACAGCGAGCCCGGATCGAGCTGACCGGCCGCAGCCTGCGCCAGGTATTTGATGAAGCGACCGCTCATGATGATGACCAGCAGCACGGCACTTACGGCGCTGAGGGTCAACAGGACTTCGCGGGACAGATAACGGAAGACGATCAAACCAGACACTCCAGGGTTGTCAGGCTAAGGCGGCCAAACAAGCAAACACATCGACCGGCCCGCCATGCAGAGCGGTCGAAAAAAGATGCGGCATTATCCTGTGATTGGGTGCGCCTGTCACTGCGCACACTCATCCATCTCTGTAATCCTTTGCTGAGGGTTGTCAGGCGCAGGGAGCGAGGTTCAAACTGCGGCCCTTGTCGCAGGCTTTGGCCTGCGCCTCTTCTATCTATAAGCAGGCGACTGCGGACAACGTCGAACGCCTGCGTGTTGACCATTCATTCAGGGATCCGGACATGGAACTGGTTGTAAAAAGCGTTAGCCCAGAAACGTTGAAAACCGCCACCCTGGTGGTTGCCGTCGGCGAAGGCCGCAAACTCGGTGTCGCCGCCAGACTGGTTGACGAGTCGAGCGGTGGCGCGATCAGCGCCGTGCTCAAGCGTGGCGACCTGGCCGGCAAGGTCGGTCAGAGCCTGCTGCTGCACAGCCTGCCGAACCTGAAAGCCGAGCGCGTGTTGCTGGTCGGTGTGGGCAAGGACGAAGAACTGGGCGACCGTCCGTTCCGCAAAATCGTTGCCGGCATCCTCAACACCCTCAAAGGCTTGGGCGGCGGTGACGCCGTGCTGGCGCTGGATGAAGTCATCGTCAAAGGTCGCGACAGCTACGGCAAGACTCGCCTGCTGGCAGAAACCCTGGTCGACGGCGGCTACACCTTCGACCAGTTCAAGAGCCAGAAAGCCGAACCGCGCGTTCTGAAGAAAATCACCCTGCTGACCATCAAGGCTGCGCAAGCCGAAGTGCAGCGCGCCGTGAATCACGCCACCGCGATTGCCAACGGCATGGCCTTCACCCGCGATCTGGGCAACCTGCCACCGAACATCTGCCACCCGATCTTCATGGGCGAACAGGCCAAGAACCTGGGCAAAGAGTTCAAGGATCTGAAAGTCGAAGTACTCGACGAGAAGAAGATCAAATCCCTCGGCATGGGCTCGTTCTACGCCGTGGGCCAGGGCAGCGCCCAGCCGCCGCGCCTGATCGTCATGCAATACAACGGCGGCAAGAAATCCGAGAAGCCATACGCGCTGGTCGGCAAGGGCATCACCTTCGACACTGGCGGCATAAGCCTGAAGCCGGGCGCCGGCATGGACGAGATGAAGTACGACATGGGCGGCGCTGCCTCCGTGTTCGGGACCTTGCGTGCTGTGCTTGAGCTGAAACTGCCGATCAATCTGGTGTGCATCCTCGCCTGCGCCGAAAACATGCCAAGCGGCAATGCTTCGCGGCCGGGCGATATCGTCACCACCATGAGCGGCCAGACCGTGGAAATCCTCAACACCGACGCTGAAGGCCGTCTGGTGCTGTGCGATGCACTGACCTACGCCGAGCGCTTCAAGCCACAAGCGGTGATCGACATCGCCACCCTGACCGGTGCTTGCGTAGTTGCCCTGGGCGCACACACGTCCGGCCTGCTGGGCAACAACGACGAACTGATCGACCAGTTGCTCAGCGCCGGCAAAGCTGCCGACGACCGCGCCTGGCAACTGCCGCTGTTCGACGAGTATCAAGAGCAGCTGGACAGCCCGTTCGCCGACATCGCCAACATTGGCGGGCCGAAGGCCGGCACCATCACTGCCGCCTGCTTCCTGTCGCGCTTCACCAAGAACCTCAACTGGGCGCACCTGGACATCGCCGGCACGGCATGGACCAGCGGCGGCAAGGACAAAGGCGCCACTGGCCGTCCGGTTCCACTGCTGACCCAGTACCTGCTCGATCGCGCCAAGGCCTGAAACCGCTGAAAGGTGGCGTCACTCTCGGGTGACGCCGCTTGCCGCTCTGGAACCGC
This sequence comes from Pseudomonas sp. GXM4, assembly GCF_008923895.1. Classification (NCBI taxonomy): domain Bacteria; kingdom Pseudomonadati; phylum Pseudomonadota; class Gammaproteobacteria; order Pseudomonadales; family Pseudomonadaceae; genus Pseudomonas; species Pseudomonas sp. GXM4. Next base: position 6,955 of record NZ_WBRZ01000058.1, on the reverse strand, counting down.
AATGACCAAAGTCGACTTCTATATCCTGCCCAGCGCCGATCCATCAGCGCGCCTGGATTTCGCCTGCAAGCTCACCGAGAAAGCCTGGCGCATGGGCCACCGCATCTACCTGCATTGCAGCGATGCGGCCCAGCGCGACGATCTCGATGCGCGTCTGTGGGCATTCAAGGGTGAAAGCTTCGTGCCCCACGGCCCGGCCGACAGCGAACCGGACGGTTTGATCGTGCTGGGACTTGGAGACGACTGCGGTGCGCATCACGATCTGCTGGTCAATCTCGACCTGAAAGTCCCGGCCTTCGCCAGCAAATTCGCCCGCGTGGCGGAAGTGGTGGTGGAAGATCCAGCCATCCGCGCAGCGGCGCGGGAGAGTTTCCGTTTCTACCGCGAACAGGGCTATTCTCTGCAAGACCACCGTTTACAGCGACTCTGAGCACTCCAATGGACACTCCGAAACCGCAACAGAAGTCCGCACATCTGCTGGACGATCTTGAATCGATCCGCCAGTTGCTCGGCGATGACAACCTGCAACCGCCGCTCTTGACCGATACGGTCGATGACGGCGAACAGGAACAGATTCCGATGCTGTTCGATTCCGTCGGCAATCAGCCGGCGGCCGTCGAGCCGCCACCAGCGCCGCCGGCTGCCCCGGCTGCCGCACCGATCGATAAAGGCCCGGACGCCTTGCTGCACCTGGACAGCGAACTGCGCGCCGCCGCGCAATTGATCATGCAAGACGTGATCGACGACTTCGCCCCGCACATCGAAACCGAAATCAAACGTCGCCTCGATGCGCGGATGGAGCGGCTGCTCAGCCAGTACGAGTAGCCTTAGCGCCCCCACGATCAGCACTGAGTTGGCAACCCGGCAAACCTGACTTCTAGACGGTGTTGCTGCGATGCCAATCCAGTGTTCTGGCATGTCTGGGCGTGGCAACCATGCCTTTTCCCCGACTCACAAACTCTTGCGCCCAGTGTTCCGGAACTGCGGTGTTCAACGCCCCGTAAAAATCGAACAGTTCGCGGGTACTTTCGATAATCGACCACTGCCCCTGGTGCACCATCGCTATCGGAAACGGGCCTGGCCGGGCAACCGCCTCCAAATATCCGTTGTCCTGTTTGACCTTGTCGAATTCATGATTCCACATATGTGAAACGAAGTTCACTTGCGGACCATGACGGATCACATTCATCGGGGTGTTATCGAACGGCCTCGCAGAATCCAGTTCGGCGATAGCATGATTGATCAAATTCATGACTTGCGCCTCCTCGCTACTTCCCGAGCGCGGAACAATACCTTTTCCTTGTCTTGACTGAATAACATCGTGCATATCGTAGTCACCCGTGTAGGGCGTGACGACTTTGAACTTCACCCAGGCATCCAGGAGTTCGTGTTCGATGGGACTTTGCAGATTAACGCTGTAGGAAACATCTTCATCGCTGATGCTATTGCGCGCATAAAGTCCTCGAACACCGCCCCGGCCCCACTGCCCCACTCGCCCGACCAACCCGCTTTTTTCTGCCCGCACGAGCATCGCTTCAGCGCCATCCCCGTAAACTGCTTTCAAGGAAGACGGTTTGATGGTCTTTTCAAGAATGTTATGGCCCTTGGCAGCGGCACCTTCGCCCAAAGCCTTGATGGTGTAACTTCCGGACTCTCTAACGCTTATTGCTACATTGTGTTCTTTGGATACTTTTTCGAAGGCAGGCATATGCAATGGATGGATAAATGACTCGCCAACCATTTGCCTGGCTTCTTGCCCTTCCTTGTACAAACCATTGCTGTCAAAAAACGTGACGGGATTATTGCCGACCATCATAAACAGGTTCATGCCGTCCGCCGTTCCTGCCGGATCAGCACTTAACCAGCGCCCTGCCCAGGGCTGATAGTAGCGCCAGCCAAAGTAGTAAAGTCCCGTGGCATCGCGTTCCTTTGCGCAGTATCTGGCGGTTTTGAAATCCGCCTCAATGGCACTTCGCGCCACCCATATGGCTGTGCCGCCGAATGGGTAATATTCCTCTTTACTTACAAGCTTCCCCTCACCGTCCACGACCACTGCGCTACTGCCAATCAAGTTGTCATAGCTGTAATACAGCAGGTCATTATCGGCGTTCGGCGGCCTCGGACTGTCCCAATGCAGGATTCGCAGTCGGGATCGACCTGACGCATCTGCGTTGATGACGTGCAGACGCTCCGCCACTGTTGCGCCGATACCCTTCGCTCTGAGCTCCAGTGACGGCAGGTAGGCGACCCGCTGCTTGTGTATGCAACCACACACTTTCTGCGCGCTGAACTTCAGCACTCGCTGACTAGCACTGTCATAGCGATACGTCTCATGGTCATCCATCGCGCCATCACGCATCACCGGGGTCACTTGCAAAAGTTCGTTGCGCGGCGTCCAGACAAGCCGCTGTCCGGGATGCAAAGTGGTCTGCTGCCCACCCGCCGAGAAAAATGCTTCCACCTCCTCGGGATTTGTCGCCAGGGTGTCCAACACACCGCGATTGCTGCGGTTGCTGATCGTGACCCTGGCGGTGTGATTATTTTGCGAGGCTGGTGCGATGTGGCGTATCTGAATCAGGTTGCCAGCCATATCGTAGCGGTAAGTGCGGGTGTAACTGGTGTAAGCGGCGTGGTCAGGACCGCAGACCAGAGGGGAGCCGCATGCCCCCTCGGCATTCGCCATCTCGCGTCCGGTTGCGCTGATCAGTTGATAGAGCGAGTCATGGATATAAGTGTTTTGCGCCAGAATATTCTGATTTCGCCAGAAACATGGTGTCTGCGAATCGTCGCGCTCAACGCTGACGTTACCAACCGGATCATAGGTGTACTTCAGATCCTGTAGCACTTTAGCTCCCGCCGCATGCCCGAGCGGTCGTTCCACTCTGATTCCCGAAAGGCGCCGGGTTTCCTGCTCGTATTTCCAAGTGGTTACCACACCGTTGCCGCTCTCTTCACGCAGATTCTGACCCGCCGCCGAATACGTCAGCGACGTCACGACAACCCGTTCCGCGCTGCCCTTGAGCGTCACCCAGTGTCCTCGGATTGCGCCTGCCATATCGTAAGCCACGCGCTGCAGGTTGCCCGCTGCGTCCGTAGATGTATGCAGCGCGCCCATCGCATCGGTGGTAACCAGACTGGTGAAGGTCTCGTCATCCAGGCCGTCATTCCAGTCCGAGGCGTTGTCACCCTGCCAATCGACCACCTCGCCCGGGTTGTCTGCGCTCTTGAAGAAACGACGGCTAATCGAGCGCGGCACACCTGTCAGCGCCACGCTATCAGTCTTCGTCAGACCGGCCGTGTCGTAGTGGCTCACGCACCGGCCGGCCAGGTTCAGCGCGATTTCAGCCTCAGTATTTGCGGCATAGACCCTTCGCTCGCTGATTTTCGGGCGCTCGTTCCCCTCCTGTTCGGAAACGCTGGTCAGACGACCGAGAAGATCGCTCCCTTCATATTGATAGGTGCTGGTAACAAGCTGACTTGTGGATCCCGCACCGTGGTCAGGGCCGGGCATATTGCTTACCACCCTCCATGAACGACCGACGGCGTCAGGTAGCACCACGCTGCTGCCATTGTCGGCGCCCTGCTGGCTCAACACGCGCCCGGACAGACTCCTGACATAAATGAAATTGGCCAACCCGGCTTCGTTTAATCGTGGGTCAGCGCTGCGCATCAGGAACCCGCGACCATCGTAATGGTGACGGTCAATGCGTTCGCTTGTGACAGCGAGTGAATCGGGATGGCGGTGGTAACGCACATCCCGCACACGAAGGCAGCGGCTATCCAGCACCGTGATCGATGGAGTATTGGCATGCAGCGATGTTTGAGATGCACACATTTGATCTGCCCTTCGTTCCCTGTTGGAAAAGTACTAGCAGACAACTTGCACCACCGCCCGCGCGCTGCTGACCGGTCGCGCCCCGCTCGCCCTACTCACCATGCCCCGCTATACTTCCCGGCTTTTCCTGAATAAATGCCAATAGGGTCCCGCCGCGCATGGATAAGACCTACCAGCCGCACGCCATTGAAACTTCCTGGTACAAGACCTGGGAGTCCGAGAACTACTTCGCCCCGCAAGGCGCGGGCGAGTCCTACACCATCATGATCCCGCCGCCGAACGTCACCGGCAGCCTGCACATGGGTCACGGCTTCAACAACGCGATCATGGACGCGTTGATCCGTTTCCGCCGCATGCAGGGTCGCGACACCCTGTGGCAGCCGGGCACCGACCACGCCGGTATCGCCACGCAGATGCTGGTGGAGCGCCAACTCGAAGCCCAGGGCCAGAATCGTCACGATCTGGGCCGGGAAAAATTCCTCGAAAAAGTCTGGGAATGGAAAGATCAGTCCGGCGGCAACATCAGCCGGCAGATCCGCCGCCTCGGCTCGTCCGTCGACTGGAGCCGCGAGCGCTTCACCATGGACGACGGCCTCTCGGAAGCGGTCAAGGAAGCCTTCGTGCGTCTGCATGAAGACGGCCTGATCTATCGCGGCAAGCGTCTGGTCAACTGGGACACCAAACTGCACACAGCGATTTCCGACCTCGAAGTGGAAAACCACGAAGAGAAAGGCTTCCTGTGGAACCTGAAATACCCATTGGCCGATGGTGTAAAAACCGCTGAGGGCGATGACTTCCTGATCGTCGCCACCACCCGTCCGGAAACCATGCTCGGTGACTCCGCCGTCGCGGTTAACCCGAACGACGAACGCTACAAAGCGCTGATCGGCAAATTCGTCGAGCTGCCACTGGTTGGCCGCCGCATCCCGATCATCGCCGACGATTACTGCGATCCTGAATTCGGCACCGGCTGCGTGAAAATCACCCCAGCCCACGATTTCAACGACTACGAAGTCGGCAAGCGCCACAACCTGCCGCTGCTGAACATCTTCGACAAGAACGCCAACGTGCTGCCTGCCGCCCAGGTGTTCAACCTCGACGGCACGCTGAACGAGAGCATCGACGGCAAGATTCCGGCCGAGTTCGCCGGCCTTGAGCGTTTCGAAGCGCGCAAGCAGATCGTCGCCGCGTTCGACGCCGCCGGCCTGCTGGTGAGTGTCAACGATCACAACCAGAAAACGCCGAAAGGCGATCGCTCCGGCACGGTCATCGAGCCGTGGCTGACCGACCAGTGGTACGTATCGACCAAGCCTCTGGCCGAGCCGGCGATTGCTGCCGTTGAAGACGGTCGCATCCAGTTCGTGCCCAAGCAGTACGAAAACATGTACTTCTCGTGGATGCGCGACATCCAGGACTGGTGCATCAGCCGTCAGCTGTGGTGGGGCCACCGGATTCCGGCCTGGTACGACGAGTCGGGCAAAGTCTACGTCGGTCGCGACGAAGCCGAAGTCCGTGCCAAGCACAACCTCGGCCCGGACGTTGCGCTGCAACAGGACAACGACGTACTCGACACCTGGTTCAGCTCCGGCCTGTGGACCTTCTCGACCCTGGGCTGGCCTGAGCAGACCGAGTTCCTGAAGAAATTCCACTCCACCGACGTGCTGGTCACCGGTTTCGACATCATTTTCTTCTGGGTTGCCCGGATGATCATGATGACCATGCACCTGATGAAGAACGAAGACGGCACGCCGCAGGTTCCGTTCAAGACTGTGTACGTACACGGTCTGGTACGCGACGGCCAGGGCCAGAAGATGTCCAAGTCCAAGGGCAACGTCCTTGACCCGCTGGACATCATCGACGGCATCGACCTGGAAACCCTGGTGCAGAAGCGCACTTCGGGCCTGATGCAACCGAAACTGGCGAAGAAGATCGAGAAAGCCACCCGCGAAGAATTCGCCAATGGCATCGAAAGCTACGGCACCGACGCCCTGCGCTTTACCTTCTGCTCGCTGGCCTCGACCGGTCGCGACATCAAGTTCGACATGGGTCGCGTCGAAGGCTATCGCAACTTCTGCAACAAGATCTGGAACGCCGCGCGTTACGTTCTGGACAAAGGCGAAGACTGCGGCCAGAACGGCGAAGCCTACGAGCTGTCGCTGGCTGATCGCTGGATCATCTCGCAGCTGCAACGCACCGAAGCCGAAGTGACCCGTCAACTGGATCAGTTCCGTTTCGACCTCGCCGCGCAAGCGTTGTACGAGTTCATCTGGAACCAGTACTGCGACTGGTATCTGGAACTGTCCAAGCCTGTGCTGTGGGACGAGAACGCGCCGGTCGAACGCCAGCGCGGCACTCGCCGGACGCTGGTACGCGTGCTGGAAGTGGCGCTGCGTCTGGCGCATCCGTTCATGCCGTTTATCACTGAAGAAATCTGGCAGCGCATCGCGCCGCTGGCCGGTATTCAGGGCAAAACGATCATGCTGCAGCCTTGGCCGGTGGCCAACGAAGAGCGCATCGATCCGGCGGCGGAAAACGACATCGAATGGCTCAAGGAACTGATGCTCGGCACGCGCAACATTCGTGGCGAGATGAACATCGGCCCGGGCAAGCCACTGCCGATCTTCCTGAAGAACGTCAGCGCTGAAGACCAGCGCCGCCTGACCGAGAACGAAGCGCTGCTGAAGAAGCTGGCGCGTCTGGAATCGATCACCGTACTCGCCGCTGGCGAAGAAGCACCGCTGTCCGCCACCGCACTGGTGGGCGAGATGGAAGTGCTGGTACCAATGGCCGGTCTGATCGACAAGGGCGCGGAACTGGCGCGTCTGGACAAGGAAATCCTGCGTCTGCAGGGCGAAGTCCAGCGGGTTGGCGGCAAGCTGTCCAACGCAGGTTTCGTCGACAAGGCCCCGGCCGAAGTCATCGAGAAGGAACGCGCCAAACTGGCCGAGGCCGAACAGGCCCTGGGCAAACTGGCCGAGCAGCACGCGCGGATTGCCAGTCTGTAACGGCAAATCGCACTGAAAAAGGGAGGCCCAAGTGGCCTCCCTTTTTTATTCCTGCAAAACCTCGAGTCCCCTGTGGGAGCGAGCCTGCTCGCGAAAGCGCTGTGTCAGCCGACAA
>NZ_WBRZ01000057.1:0-23718 GCF_008923895.1 Pseudomonas sp. GXM4 | reverse complement strand
CTCCCACATTGGAATGCATTCATCCTTTGGGAGCGAGCTTGCTCGCGAAGGGTCCAACTCGCCACCCCCTCCTCAACGCCACCGCACCAAATCGGTGCGCGCAGCCCATCCCCTAGCACAAAACCGTGACTACCCAGTCACCGTTTTGGCCCACTTCGACCGAAAAACATGCCCTTCGTCGGAGCGTTTCCCCTCCTGAACCCTCGCTTACATTCCGACACAACCGATTGTCGAACAATTTACCCATTTGCCCCGACCCGCTCTAGGATCTGGCCTAGACTGATTTTTCAGTGGCCAAACCACTCGGTCATACCGACGAAAAAAAGTCGAAACTTTTGCTTCACGCCACAGGTCATCAGAACAACTGGGCGAAAGCGACTGGTGTAATCCTTGCAACGGCCTCACCACCCATTCTGCTTGCGCGTGTTGGGTCAGCATTTGCTCACCGATGCGTGGCGCCTTTGCGCCCGGCCACAGGACTTGGCCACGAAACAGCTTGTTCGAGACAAGAATCAGATCACACACGGGAGATACATATGATCAGTGCGGCATTGGATATTCAGGGAGAGCGTGCTCACCAGTCGCTTGGAGAATCGAGCACCATCAGTGTTCCCGGCAGCCGACAGATCAACGTACCCGGCACCAAGACGCTTGCTCCGGTAGCAAGCCAGAATCCCAACAAGAAAAAAGTGTTGTTTGTGACTTCGGAAATCGCCGATCTGGTCAAGACCGGCGGCCTCGGTGACGTCTCCGCCGCCCTGCCCCGGGCCATGGCCCATCTGCATGATGTGCGGGTGCTGATCCCCGGTTATCCGCAAGTGGTGCACAGCGAAAACCCGATTCACATCATCGGCGAGCTGGGTGGCCACGCCGCGCTGCCACCTTGCAAGATCGGACGCATGGACATGCCCGATGGCCTGGTGATCTACGTGTTGATCTGCCCTGAACTCTACGAGCGTGAAGGCGGCCCATATGGTGCCAACAACGGTCGCGACTGGCCGGACAACCATATCCGCTTCGCCCGCCTCGGCCTGGCCGCTGCCGACATCGCCGCCAATCTTGCGCAAATTCACTGGCGCCCGGATCTGGTGCACGCACATGACTGGCCGGCTGGCCTCGCGCCCGCTTACATGCACTGGCGCGGGCAGCGCACGCCAACGCTGTTCACCATTCACAACCTCGCCTACCAGGGCGTGACGAGCCTCGGTTCCTGCCCGGAGCTGGGGATTCCCACCCATGCCCTGCAACAGGAAGGCATGGAGTTCTACGGCAAGATGTCGTTCCTCAAGGCCGGCATGGCCTATTCGAGCCACATCACCACCGTCAGCGCGACGTATGCGCAAGAAATCACCACCCCGGACTTCGGCTGTGGCCTCGACGGTTTCCTTGCCGCCAAGACCCAGCAAGGCCTGCTCAGCGGTATCCCGAACGGCATCGACGAGAGCTGGGATTCGGCGACCGACCCGCACCTGTTTGCCCCGTTCGCCATCGGCGACTGGGAAGGCAAAGCGGTCAACGCCGCCCATGTCCGTGAGCTATTCGGCCTGAATGACTCTACCGGCCCACTGTTCGCCGTGGTTTCGCGCCTGGTCTATCAGAAAGGTCTCGACCTCACCGAAGCGGTGTCCGAGTTCATCGTGCAGAACGGTGGTCAGATCGCGATCATCGGTCGCGGCGAGCCGGAAGAAGAACAAGCCATGCGTGAACTGGCCCTGCGTTTTCCTGGCCAGATCGGCGTGCGCATCGGCTTCAACGAGACCGATGCCCGACGCATGTTCGCCGGCAGCGATTTCCTGCTGATGCCGTCGCGTTACGAACCATGCGGCCTGAGCCAGATGTACGCCCAGCGTTTCGGCTCGCTGCCGGTCGCGCGCAACACCGGCGGTCTGGCCGACACCATCGAAAACGGCGTCACCGGTTTCCTCTTCGATGAGTCCACCGTTGATAGCTATAAAGAAGCCCTGAGCCGCGCGTTCAAGGTCTTCGCCTTCCCGGAATTGCTCAATGCCATGCGTTGCCGGGCCATGGCTGCACCGTTCAACTGGAGCAAAGCGGTTGAACCGTACGCCGAACTTTACGAACAACTGGTCGCCAAGGCGTTGGGTAAAGCCAGCCACAAATAACCAGGGAGTTGCAGAAAATGCCGTCAAGGACCCAAGAAACCTGGCCCCACGGCGCGATCATGCTGGATGCCGAGCACACGCAATTTGCGTTGTGGGCGCCTGACGCGTTCTACGTCAGTGTGGAACTGGAGGATGGAAAATCGTTGCCCATGCTGCCTCAGGGCGACGGTTGGTTTGTAATCAAGGCCAATTGCCCGGCGGGCAGTCGCTACCGTTACTGCATCGATGGCGAACTGGAGGTGCCGGACCCGGCCTCCAGGGCGCAGGATGGTGACCTTGATCGCCACAGCGTGGTGGTCGACCCCCATGCCTATCAATGGCGGCACACGACCTGGAACGGTCGGCCGTGGAGTGAAGCGGTGATTTACGAGCTGCACGTCGGTGCGCTCGGTGGTTTTGCCGAAGTCGAACAGCATCTGGCGCGGCTGGTGGCACTGGGCATCACCGCCATCGAATTGATGCCGCTGGCGCAATTTCCCGGTGATCGCAACTGGGGCTACGACGGAGTGCTGCCCTATGCACCGCAAGCCTCCTACGGCACACCGGAACAACTCAAACACCTGATCGACACCGCCCACGGCCATGGCCTGGCGGTGATTCTCGACGTCGTCTACAACCACTTCGGTCCCGACGGCAACTATCTGCATCGTTACGCCAAGGGCTTTTTCCGCGAGGACAAGCACACGCCCTGGGGCGCGGCGATCGACTTCCGTCGCCCGGAAGTGCGCGAGTTCTTCATTGAAAACGCGCTGATGTGGCTGCTCGAATACCGCTTCGACGGTTTGCGCCTGGACGCGGTGCACGCGATTGAAGACCCGGATTTCCTCAGCGATCTGGCCCGACGCATTCGCCAGCAGATAGACCCGACCCGGCACGTCTGGCTGACCGTCGAGAACGAGCTGAACCAGTCGAGTCTGCTGGAAAACGATTACGACGCGCAGTGGAACGACGACGGTCATAACGCGTTGCACGTGCTGCTGACCGGAGAAACCGACGCCTACTACGCCGACTATGCCGCGCAACCCACTGAGCAATTGGTGCGCTGCCTGAGTCAGGGCTTTGTTTTCCAAGGCCACATCACTCGCCATGGCGAACCTCGCGGCGAGCCGAGCGAACATCTGCCCTCCACCGCTTTCGTGCTGTTCCTGCAGAACCATGACCAGATCGGCAACCGTGCCTTTGGCGAACGCCTGCATCAGCTCGCCGACCCGCGTGCGGTACAAGCGGCGACGGTGTTGTTGCTGCTGTCGCCGATGATTCCGCTGATGTTCATGGGCGACGAGTTTGCCGCCGAGCAACCGTTCCTGTTTTTCACCAGTCACCACGGTGAGCTGGCGGAACTGGTGCGTGAAGGTCGGCGCAACGAGTTCGCCGCATTCAGTGCCTTTACCGATCCGCACAAGCGCGAACAGATCCCCGATCCGAATGCCGAAAGCACTTTCCACGCTTCGCAGCCGCGATTGTCCGGCAGCGGCACGCCATTGCAACAGCAGACCCAAGAGCTCTATCGGCAACTGCTCAAGTTGCGGCACCAATACATCATTCCCAACCTCTCCGGGACCCAGGCTCTGGGCGCGCAGATGCTCGGCCATGGCGCGGTCAGCGCACGCTGGCGGCTGGGCAATGGCAGTGAGCTGCGAATTGACCTGAACCTCAGTGACACGCCAGTGGTCAACCCTGCACAGACCGATACCGAGTGGCTGTTTCAACAGCCAGCCGCGATCGAGCTGTCGGACCCGGACCAACTGCCGGCGTACACCGCGCTCGTCAGCCTCACGGCCGCACCCCTTTTGCACCCCCTGGATGGAGAGCGCCTATGAGCGATGCGCAACTGGAAATACTCGCCAGTCGAGCCGGCCTTGCCGTCGACTGGATCGACGCCAACGGGCGTCAGCAAAAAGTCGCTCCTGCTGTGTTGCGCAACGTCCTGATCGGACTCGGCCACCCCGCCAGCACCGCGCAAGAAATCGATGCCAGCCTGCTGGAATTGCAAGAAGTCCAGCAAGACCGCCATTTGCCGCCCCTGCTGACCTGCGATGTGGGCGTTGCCCTCGACCTGAGTCGCTACTTCTCACCGGAAACCCCCTGCGAAATCCATCTTGAAGACGGCTCGCAGATGAACCTGAAGCTGGACAACGAAGCCATGTTGCCCGGCTTGATTCCGGTCGGTTACCAGCAAGTGCATATCGCCGATCAGTATTTCACGCTCGCCGTGGCGCCTGAACGCTGCTTCAGCGTCGCCGATGCGGTCGATAGCCCGATCCCGCGCGCCTGGGGGCTGAGCGCCCAGTTGTATTCGCTGCGCCGTCCGGGTGACGGTGGTTTTGGCGACACCCAGGCGCTGGAGGAACTGGTTCGTGTAGCGGGCGAACGGGGCGCCGATGCGCTGGCAATCAGTCCGATGCACGCGATGTTCAGCGCCGACAATGGCCGCTATAGCCCTTATTCGCCGTCCAGTCGTTTATTTCTAAATTCACTGTATGCCGCGCCGGGGAGCATTCTCGGCGAACGCGCGTTGCGTGATGCAGTTGATGCCAGTGGCCTGGCCGCGCAGTTCGAGCAGCTGGAAAATCTCAAGCTGATCGACTGGCCGACCGCTGCCGAAGCCAAGCAGAGGCTGCTGCAAGCCTTATATGACGGTTTCGTCGCTGGTGAGCATCCGCTGCACGCCGACTTCGCCAGTTTCCGCCACGCCGGTGGCGAAGCGCTGGAAAACCATTGCCGCTTCGAAGCGATTCAGGAAATGCGCGCCGCCCGTGGCGAAAGCCTCGACTGGCGCGAATGGCCGGAGCACTGGCACGACCCGCGCGGCGCGGCGCTCGGCGCGTTTGCCGAGGAATACGCCGAGCGCATCGGCTATTTCGCCTTCTGCCAATGGCTGATCCATCGCTGCCTCGAGCGTGCGCAAACTGCTGCGCGCAGTGCTGGCATGGGCATCGGTCTGATCGCCGACCTCGCCGTCGGTGCTGACGGTGCAGGCAGTCAGGCCTGGAGTTTTCAGGATGAATTGCTCGCCTCGCTGACCGTGGGCGCGCCGCCGGACATCCTCAATCGCAGCGGCCAGGGCTGGGGCATTTCCGCGTTCTCGCCTGAAGGGCTGATCCGTAACGGTTTCCGTGCCTTCATCGACATGCTGCGCGCCAACTTCGCCCACGCCGGTGGCTTGCGTATCGACCATGTCATGGGCCTGCAACGCCTGTGGGTGATTCCCAACGGCGCCGCCCCGGCCGATGGCGCCTATCTGTATTACCCGTTCGACGACATGTTGCGCCTGCTCACCCTGGAATCCCATCGGCATCAGGCCATCGTGCTCGGCGAAGACCTCGGCACCGTGCCGGAAGGCCTGCGGGAAAAACTTGCCGCGCGGTCAATCCTGGGCATGCGCGTGCTGTTGTTCGAACAGGACAACACTCGTTTCAAACCGATTCTCGACTGGCCGGATGATGCCCTGGCGACCACCAGCACCCATGACCTGCCGACACTTAATGGTTGGTGGCATGGTCGTGACATTGACTGGAATGCACGCCTCGGCTTGGTCGATGCCAATGGCGAAATCGACTGGCGCCGGCATCGCGAGCGTGAACGCGAAGGCCTGCGCGATGCGCTGCGTCAGGATCCGCAGAACTTCCGCGAAGAGTCCCACGAAGCCGATCAAGTGGTCGATGCCAGTGTGCGTTTCCTCGGCCACACCCGCGCGCCGCTGGTCCTGCTGCCGCTGGAAGATGCCTTGGGTATCGACGAGCAGCCGAATCTGCCTGGCACCACCGATTCACATCCGAACTGGTCGCGACGTTTACCCGGTCCCAGCGAAGCGTTGCTGGACGGCCCCGATGCCGCCCGCCGCCTGGAACTGCTGGCCTGCGCGCGCCTTCAAGCCTCTGAGCGTGACCAATGAATCAACAGCAAATCCAGCCACTGCGCGCCACCTTGCGCCTGCAATTTCATAAAGGTTTTACCCTCGAACAAGCGGTGCCACTGGTGCCGTACTTTGCCCGCCTCGGCATCAGCCATATCTACGCCTCGCCATTGCTGGCGGCGCGCGCCGGTTCCATGCATGGCTACGATGTAGTCGACCCGACCCAGGTCAACCCTGAGCTGGGCGGCGAGCCGGCATTGCGCCGACTGGTCAGCACCCTGCGTGAACACAACATGGGCCTGATCCTCGACATCGTGTCCAACCACATGGCCGTGGGCGGCAACGACAACCCGTGGTGGCTCGACCTGCTGGAATGGGGACGCCTGAGCCCGTACGGCGAATTCTTCGACATTCAGTGGCACTCGCCGGACCCGTTGATGGAAGGCCAGTTGCTGCTGCCGTTCCTTGGCAGTGATTACGGCGTGGCGTTGCAGGAAGGCACGCTGAAGCTGAAATTCAACGCGCAGACCGGGACTTTTTACGTCGAGCATTACGACCACCATTTCCCGATTTGCCCGAACAACTATGGCGAGCTGCTCAAGTCCGACGACACGCTGAAGTCTCTGGCAGATAGCTTCAGAACACTCAGCTACCAGACCGACGCACATTCGCTGGCGATGCCGCTCAAGCAGGAGCTGCGCGAGCTGGCAAGCGATCCGCGTGTTCTGGCGACTATCGAAGGCAACCTCGCACAGTACGATTCCACCACCGAGGAAGGCTTTCACAAGCTCCACGAACTGCTGGAACGGCAAAGCTATCGCCTGGCCAGTTGGCGCACGGCGGCGGACGACATCAACTGGCGCCGCTTCTTCGACATCAACGAGCTTGGCGGCCTGCGCGTCGAGCGTCCGGCGGTGTTCGAAGCGACCCACGGCAAAATTTTCCAATTGGTCGAAGAAGGTCTGGTCGACGGCTTGCGCATCGACCACATCGACGGCCTCGCCGACCCGCGTGGCTACTGCCGCAAATTGCGCCGTCGCCTTGATCACTTGGCGCCGGGACGTCATCTGCCGATCTATGTCGAGAAGATCCTCGGCGAGGGCGAAACCCTGCGCCGCGACTGGAGCGTCGACGGCACCACCGGCTACGAGTTCATGAATCAGCTGTCGCTGCTGCAACACGACCCGGACGGCGAACACGTGCTCGGCGAGCTCTGGCAGCGCCGCACCGAGCGCCCGGCAGCGTTCATTGAAGAAGCGCAACTGGCCCGCCAGCAGATCCTCAACGGCTCGCTGGCCAGCGACTTCGAAAGTGTCGCGCAGGCCCTGCATCAAGTCGCGCGTGATGACTTGATGACCCGCGACCTGACCTTGGGCGCAATTCGCCGCGTGCTGCATGCGCTGATCGTGCACTTCCCGGTTTATCGCACTTACATCAGCGCCATGGGCCGGTCCGAGCAGGACGAAGCGATTTTCCAGCACGCCATGGACGGTGCGCGGCAAACCCTCAGCGAAGCCGACTGGCCAGTGCTCGACTCGGTCGCCAGCTGGCTCGGCGGCACGCCTTGGCGCCGCAAGCCACGGGGGCGCTCGCGCAAGATCCTCAAGCATGCGTGCGTGCGTTTCCAGCAACTGACTTCGCCGGCAGCTGCCAAAGCCGTGGAAGATACCGCGCTGTATCGCTCGGCGGTGCTGCTGTCGCGCAATGATGTCGGTTACAACACCGAGCAATTCAGCGCGCCGGTCAGCGAGTTCCACGAAGTCAATCAACAGCGCATGGCCCAGTTTCCTGACAACCTGCTCGCGACTGCTACCCATGACCATAAGCGCGGCGAAGACACCCGCGCCCGGCTGGCCGTACTCAGCGAGCGCAGCCATTGGTACGCCGATCAGGTCGAACTGTGGCGCGCCCTCGCCCGCCCGGTGCGCATCGAAGATGACGCGCCTTCCGCTGGCGACGAACTGATCCTCTATCAGGCATTGCTCGGCAGTTGGCCGCTGGACCTGCAGGACGATGACCAGGCCGGTTTCGCCGATTACGCCAAACGCATCTGGCAGTGGCAACAGAAAGCCCTGCGCGAAGCCAAGCTGCAAAGCAGCTGGAGCGCGCCGAACGAAGCGTATGAAAACGCGGCCCAGGCTTTCACGGAGAAGCTGCTGACCGGTGAAGATGGCGAGTTGCTGCGCGCGGCGCTGAGCAAGACCGTCAACAGCATCGCCGCTGCCGGCGCGCTCAACGGGCTGGCGCAAACCTTGCTGCGCATGACTGTGCCGGGTGTGCCGGATCTGTACCAGGGCAACGAGTACTGGGACTTCAGTCTGGTCGACCCGGACAACCGCCGGCCGGTGGATTACGCCGCTCGCGAGCAAGCGTTGCAGGCATCCGTGCCGGGTACCGAACTGCTCAAGGATTGGCGTGACGGGCGCATCAAACAGGCGCTGATCAGTGAGGTGTTGAACCTGCGCAAGGAACACAGCGAGTTGTTCCGTCGTGGCGATTACCAGCCATTGGAAGTACTGGGCAGTCAGGCGCACAACGTCTTGGCATTCGCGCGTGAACACGAAGGCGTGCGGGCCATCGTGGTAGTGCCGGTGCGTTGCGCGACGTTGCTGGAAAACAGTGCCATCCCGCAGGTCGATGCGCTGCGCTGGGGCGATACGCGGGTGGTTTTACCGTCTGCCGCTTCGGATGCAAACCTGAAGGGACTTTTTGCCAGCAGCGTAGTCACACAAAACAGGGAGCTGAATGTCAGCGAAGCGCTGGGGGATGTCCCGGTCAATCTCTTTATCCAACACTTAACACAAGCATGAGTTCAGTTCAGGAGCATTGCGATGAGCACCGACGATAAACGCATTCGCGAATTCGCCTATCAGATCTGGGAGTCGGAAGGGAAACCTGAAGGCCACGAAGAACGTCATTGGGAAATGGCGCGCAAGCTGGCCGAGGCCGAAGCGCTGGCACCGAAGAAGCCACCGAAAGCGGCGGGCAGCAAAGTGGCTGGCAAGACTACAGCCGCAGCAGCGAAAAGCACCGACGGCAAGACTCCGGCAGCCGCCAAAGCCAAACCAGCGGCGAAAGCCAAGCCTGCGGCCACGGCCAAAGTAGTGCCGCCGGGCGAAAAGGCTGCCGAGAAAAAGCCGCGAGCAGCGAAGAAGCCTCCGGCGAACTGACCCGATCCATTTTTGAACTGAATGACTGTGTGGCGAGCGTGCTCGCCACAAGGGGTTCTTGCGCCCCGAAGAAAGTCCCTCCCCACTGCGGGAGAAAAATCTAATCCCCTGTGGGAGCGAGCTTGCTCGCGAATGCGGTAGGTCAGTTCCCGAAGATGTCGGATATGCCGACGCTTTCGCGAGCAAGCTCGCTCCCACAGGAAATCTCATTGCCTGAACTGTCCCGTTTTTTTGCAGGAGCAATCATGACCCGTCCAAAGAAAGCCGAACCCGCTGCGCACGCCGAGCCGTCGAGAATCCGTGAAGGCCTGCCCTTCCCGCTCGGTGCGACCTGGGATGGTCTGGGGGTGAACTTTGCTCTGTTTTCCGCCAACGCCACCAAGGTCGAGCTGTGCATTTTCGACGATGCCGGCGAGGTCGAGCTCGAACGCATTGAGCTGCCGGAATACACCGATGAGATCTACCACGGCTACCTGCCGGATGCGCATCCTGGCTTGATCTACGGCTACCGCGTTTATGGTCCTTATGACCCGGCCAATGGTCACCGCTTCAACCACAACAAACTGCTGATCGACCCGTACGCCAAGCAATTGGTCGGCGAGCTGAAATGGTCGGAGGCGCTGTTCGGCTATACCATCGGCCACCCCGACGCCGACCTGAGTTTCGACGAGCGCGACAGCGCGCCGTTCGTGCCCAAGTGCAAGGTTATTGACCCAGCGCACACCTGGGGCAACGACCATCGCGTCAGCGTGCCGTGGGACAAGACCATCATCTATGAAACCCACGTGCGCGGCATCAGCATGCGTCACCCGTCGGTGCCGGAAAACCTGCGTGGCACTTTCGGCGGTCTGATGGTCGACGACGTGCTTGAGCACATTCGCAAGCTCGGTGTTTCGTCTGTCGAACTGCTGCCGATCCATGCTTTCGTCAACGATCAGCATCTGCTGCAAAAGGGCATGACCAACTACTGGGGCTACAACAGCATCGCGTTCTTCGCCCCGGACCCGCGTTATCTGGCCAGTGGCAAGATTGCCGAATTCAAGGAAATGGTCGCGCACCTGCACGATGCCAACCTCGAAGTCATTCTCGACGTGGTCTACAACCACACTGCCGAAGGCAACGAGCAAGGCCCGACCCTGTCGATGCGCGGTATCGACAACGCCTCCTACTACCGCTTGATGCCCGACGACAAGCGCTACTACATCAACGATTCCGGCACCGGTAACACGCTGGACCTGAGCCACCCGTGCGTGCTGCAAATGGTCACTGACTCCCTGCGTTACTGGGCCAGTGAGATGCACGTTGACGGTTTCCGTTTCGACTTGGCAACCATTCTTGGCCGTTACCACGATGGTTTCGACGAGCGCCACAGCTTCCTCGTCGCCTGCCGTCAGGACCCGGTGCTGCGTCAGGTGAAGATGATCGCTGAGCCGTGGGACTGCGGTCCCGGCGGTTATCAGGTCGGCAACTTTCCGCCGGGCTGGGTTGAGTGGAACGACAAGTTCCGCGACACCGTGCGTGCGTTCTGGAAAGGTGACGACGCTCAGCTTGCCGATTTCGCCAGCCGCATGACCGCTTCCGGCGAGATGTTCAACCAGCGCGGGCGCCGGCCGTATTCGTCGGTGAACTTCATCACCGCCCACGACGGTTTCACTCTCAACGATCTGGTGTCGTACAACGACAAGCACAACGAAGCCAACGACGAGAACAACCAGGACGGCAGTAACAACAACCTGTCGTGGAACCACGGCGTCGAAGGCCCGACCGACGATCCGGAAATCAACGCACTGCGTCATCGGCAGATGCGCAACTTCTTCGCCACCCTGCTGCTGGCCCAAGGCACACCGATGATCGTTGCCGGCGACGAGTTCGCCCGCACCCAGGACGGCAACAACAACGCCTATTGCCAGGACAGCGAGATTGGTTGGGTCAACTGGGACCTGAGCGAGGACGGCAAGGCCCTGCTCAAGTTCGTCAAACGCCTGATCAAGCTGCGCCTGACTTACCCGATCCTGCGTCGCGGACGCTTCCTGGTTGGCGAATACAACGAGGACATCGGCGTCAAGGACGTGACCTGGCTGGCACCGGACGCCACCGAGATGACCACCGAGCACTGGCACGATGCGCACAATCGCTGCCTCGGTATGCTGCTCGACGGTCGCGCGCAGGAAACCGGCATCCGCCGCAAAGGTGCCGACGCGACGCTGCTGCTGGTGGTCAACGCCCACCACGACATCGTCAACTTCACCCTGCCGGAAGTGCCGGATGGCGGCTTCTGGACCTGCATGATCGACACCAATCAGCCGTCGATTCGTGGCCAGGAACGCTTCGACTTCGGCCATGAATATTCGGTGACCGGGCGTTCGTTGCTGTTGTTCGAACTGCAACGTGACGAAGAAGATTGATATGGACTTTCAACATTATCTGGCCCGCCGTCCGCCAGATTACGCCGACACCAACGCCCTCGGCCGTTGCCTGAGGGCGATGGTCGAGGCCGGCCTCGACCGCTTGCCGTTACCCGGCAGCGGTCACACGCTGGAGCGCTTTCAGCGTCTTTCGGAAGTCGGCGGACATGATTTAGGCCTGTGCAAACTCTATGAAGGCCACACGGATGCGCTGGCGATCATCGAGCAATTGGGCGGTACGCCAACCCCGGGCAGCACGTGGGGCATGTGGGCTGCGGAACCGCCGCAGGCGCGGGTGAAAGTCACGCCGGCCGGGCATATGGTGACGCTGAACGGGCGCAAGGCCTGGTGCTCTGGCGCTGCGGTGCTCAGCCACGCCTTGCTTACCGCATGGGACGCGGACGGTCAGCAGCAATTGGTTGCAGTCGCACTCGATCAACCTGGCGTGACCATCACCGATCAAGGCTGGCAAGCGGTGGGCATGGCGGCGACCGGTAGCGTTGAAGTGCTGTTCGACAACGCTGAAGCGCAGGCCATTGGCAACCCCGGTGATTACCTGCAACGACCGGGGTTCTGGCAGGGCGGGATCGGTATCGCGGCTTGCTGGTATGGCGCTTCACGGCGGATTGCCGAAGGGCTGCGTCAGCATTGCGCGCAACGCGATGAACCGCACGCCCTCGCCCATCTCGGTGCGACTGACACAGCACTGCAAGCGGCAGCGGATGTGTTGCGCTTCAGCGCGCTGCAAATCGATGCGCAACCCGAGGCCGACGCTGAATTGCTTGCTCGTCGCGCCCGCGCGGTGGTCGAACAGTCTGCCGAACAGGTGATGCGCGAAGTCGGCCGGGCGCTGGGTGCCGGGCCGTTCTGTCAGGATCGGCATTTCGCCAGGTTGAGTGCCGACCTGCCGGTGTTTCTGCGCCAGAGTCATGCCGAACGCGACCTTGCTGCATTGGGCCAGCAGATTGCTGGTCAGTCCTGCGAGGTCTGGGCGTTATGAAAGCCAACCCGATCGTTGGCCAGGGCACTTCATTGCAGCAATGGCAGGCTTCGCGGCGTCTGGCCGAGCTGCCGGCCATCGATATTCTTGACTTGGTACCGCTGGGTTCGCGAGCGGTGATCATCGCGCCGCACCCGGATGACGAAGTGCTCGGTTGCGGCGGCCTAATGCAGTTGCTGGCGGCAGCCGGACGGCCGTTGCAGTTGATTTCGGTCACCGATGGCAGCGCCAGTCACCCCGGCTCGCAGCGCTGGACAGTCGAGCGTTTGAGCGTAGTGCGTCCGCAGGAGTCTGCCGAAGCCTTGCGGCGCCTCGGTCTGCCGATGCATAGCCTGAAATGGCTGCGCGGCGGTTTTACCGATACGCAAGTGGCGGCGCAGGAAACCGAGCTGAGCGAATTCATCGCCGGTTATCTGCATGCCAGTGACGTGCTTTTCACTACCTGGCGCCAAGACGGTCACAGCGATCACGAGGCCGTCGGCCGAGCCAGTGTCGAAGCGGCGCGACGCGTTGGTGCGACCTGCCATGAACTTCCGGTCTGGACCTGGCACTGGGCAACCCCGGAAGACGCTTCGGTGCCATGGGAGCGGGCGCGCAAGATTCTCCTTTCACCGACGCACATCGCACGAAAACGCCACGCCGCGCACGCGTTTGCCAGCCAGTTGGAAGGCGACCGCGACGTCGGCCTCGGGCCAGTGCTCGCGCCCTATGTGCTCGATCGTTTGCTGCAACCTTTTGAAGTGGTGTTTCTGTGAGCGTCGATGACCGCTATTTCGACGGCCTGTTCGCGGGCAATGACGACCCGTGGGCGTTTCGCCAGCGCTGGTATGAACAGCGCAAGCGCGCGATCACCCTCGCCGCCCTGCCCCGTCCGCGCTACAGGTCGGTGTTCGAGCCGGGTTGCGCCAACGGCGAACTGAGTGCAGAACTGGCCCCGCGCTGCGACCGCCTGTTGTGTTGTGACACGGCGAGCGCGGCGGTGAAGCTGGCGCGCACTCGCTTGAGCATTTTCGAGCATGCCGAAGTCCGTCAGGGCCGCCTTCCGGCTGAATGGCCGGAGGAAAAATTCGACCTGATTGTATTCAGCGAAATCGGCTACTACCTCGACGAAAAAGATCTGACAGAAATGATCCGCCGGATCAGTGAATCGCTGACCGCCGACGGCCAATTGCTGGCCTGCCACTGGCGCCCGCCGATCGAGGGTTGCCCGCTGAATGCACGTCAGGTCCACGATCAGATCCACGATCAATTGGCTTTGCCGCGTCTGGTGCTGCATCAGGAAGCGGATTTCATTCTCGAACTGTGGAGCCGCGAGCCACGCTCGGTGGCGGCCCTGGAGGGCTTGCGTTGATCGGTATCGTGATTCCCGCGCACAACGAAGAAGCGCTGCTTGATGAATGCCTGCGTGCAGCATTGCGTGCCAGCCAGCATGCGCAACTGGGCGGCGAGCCGGTAGAAATACTGGTGGTGCTCGACAGCTGCAGCGATGGCTCGGCGCGGATCGTCAGCGCTTATCCAGTGCTCAGCTTGCAGATCGATGCGCGCAACGTTGGCGAAGCCCGCGCCGCCGGTGCGCGCCTGTTGCTCGAGCGTGGTGCCCGCTGGATTGCCTGCACCGACGCCGACAGCCGCGTCGCCGATGACTGGCTGGCGGCGCAACTGGGGCTGGAGGCTGACGCAGTGTGCGGCACGGTAACGGTCGAACACTGGCACGAATCGATCGATGAGGCGGCGCAGATTCGCTATCACCATCACTATCAGGCTCGCGATGGCCATCGACACATTCACGGCGCCAACCTCGGTGTCAGTGCCGAGGCTTATCGTCTGGCCGGCGGTTTCAAGCCGCTGACCTGTGACGAGGACGTGCAACTGGTGCGTGCACTGGAGCGCAGCGGCGCCAATATCGCCTGGAGTCACCGTCCGCAAGTGCACACCAGCGCCCGTCTCGACAGTCGGGCCAAGGGCGGGTTCGGTGACTTTCTGCGCAATCTGGCACAGCTGGAATAAAAAATTACGGATCAGATTGATCTGTGACGCGACGAATCGGCTGTCTTGAGCAATACTCTGCCTCGCAGTAATCCAAGGGTTGGAGCACTGCACCGTTGCTATTCATTTGCCTTCACGGGCCGCGATCAGCGTTGGCTGCTCACGACTGAGGGCGAGACACCACAAGGACGTCGCACTCATGAAATCGTCATTGCTCAACGAACACGGCCTGCCAGCACAGATCTGGAACAGCGCGCCGCAACTCGACAATATTCCCGTCATCAACACCCACAGCCTGGTACCCGCCGGCGCCCGCGCCGTGGTCATCGCCCCGCATCCGGGCGATGAAGTGGTCACTTGCGGCGGTCTGCTGCAACTGCTCTCCAGCCTTGGCCATCCCCTGCAATTGCTCTCGATTACCGACGGTAGCGCCAGCCACCCCGGCTCGCGACAGTGGTCGGAACAGCGCCTGAGCGTATTCCGTCCGCAGGAAAGCGTCGAAGCCCTGCGCCGCCTCGGCCTGCCCATGCACAGCCTGAAGTGGGTGCGCGGCGGCTTTACTGACAATGCACTGAGTGATCAGCAAAGCCAGCTCACCGAGTTCATCGGCCGTTACCTGCGACCGGGCGACGTAGTGTTCAGTACCTGGCGCAAGGATGGCCCGCCGGATCATGAAGTGGTTGGCCGGGCCAGTTTCGACGCGGCGCAGAAAGCCGGGGCGACCTACCACGATGTGCCGGTGTGGGCCTGGCACTGGCCGGAGCGCGAACAGCAGATGATTCCCTGGGAACGCGCGCGCAAGCTGCGTCTCGACACCTGGACGGTCGCGCGCAAGAGCCACGCCACCCACGCTTACGCCAGCCAGCTCAAGGGCGAACCGGCCATCGGCATCGCCCCGCTGCTGCCGCCGGTGCTGCTGGAGCGGATGCGCCTGCCGTATGAAATCGTCTTCTTCTGAACGCCAAAGCCCCCTCTGACACCGTGAAACCCTGTGGGAGCTGGCTTGCCAGCGATAGCGGTGTATCAGGCAACAGAGATACTGCTGATTTGGCCCCATCGCTGGCAAGCCAGCTCCCACAGAGTCCTATGTAGGATCAAACATTTCTGTAAGGAACTGCCACCCCCTCAAACCAGTCGCATGAACAGGCATGGCCCAATTCAGAGGAGTGAACGTGTCCAGCGATCCCAAGCGTCAAGCGGTCGACGCGCCAGTCATTCATCGCCTGCGGGTACTCACGGTCAACACCCACAAGGGCTTCACCGCGCTGAATCGGCGGTTCGTTCTACCGGAACTACGCGAAGCGATGCGCAGTACCTCGGCCGATCTGGTGTTTCTGCAGGAAGTGGTGGGTGAGCACGAACGCCATTCCAGTCGTTACAACGACTGGCCGCAGACGTCGCAGTACGAATTCCTCGCCGACAGTATGTGGAGCGATTTTGCCTACGGGCGCAACGCCGTTTACCCCGACGGCCACCACGGCAACGCGCTGCTGTCGAAATACCCGATCCGCGAATATCGCAACCTCGACGTGTCGATCACCGGGCCTGAACGGCGCGGGCTGTTGCACTGCGTCCTTGATGTGCCAGGGCATACCGAAGTGCATGCGATCTGTGTGCATTTGAGTCTGCTGGAAAGCCATCGACAATTGCAGTTGCAACTGCTCTGTCAGTTGCTTGAATCTCTACCCGACGATGCGCCGGTGATCATCGCCGGCGATTTCAATGACTGGCAGTTGCAAGGCAACGCCGCCCTCGCCCGTCGCGATTATCTGCATGAAGCCTTTGAGCGTCACCATGGGCGCCCGGCGAAAACCTATCCCGCGCGGTTTCCCTTGCTGAGGCTTGACCGGATCTACCTGCGCAATGCCAGCAGCCATGACCCACGCATTCTTGGCAACAAGCCGTGGACGCATCTTTCCGATCACTTGCCGTTAGCAGTTGAAGTACACCTGTAGCTGCGTTTTTGACAGCAATTAAATGACAGGCCTTCCCGGCAACTACCGCTAGGAAGGACCTTTCGTCGGCGGCAAAAAACCGTCAGCCGCCTGGTTCGCAAGCGTTTTTCCATGCAAACAAACACTTAGTTATGTGCAGAAAAACAAACGCTTGCGAAGGCCGATTTAAGCGCGCCATTCATCGTGCATTTTCTTGACGCGCAGGCGTCACTCTTCTTATCTCTACCTTACTACCCCCGGAATCACTACTGGGGCTGACCTTCCGGCACTCGCGAAATCGAGCAGCCGCGGTTCGCCCCGCTCTATTCGGTCGCCCCTCGTTCGGGGTAGGAGAGACGCCAAACACGAGATGACGCATGCGCTTGCAAGGTAGACCTCCATGAAAACTTCACTGACCCCACATGAATTGAAAATCACCCTTTGCACAGTGTCAGGTTCACTGTTGCTGTGCTCGTCCATGGAGGCGCATGCGGAATTTTCGGCGGATGAACCCGCGTGGTATCGCGCCGATGTCCCTGTGATGACCTTGCCAGTGACCGTGATAACGCCCGGACCGCTGCCATTGAGTCAGCAGAGTTCGCGCCTGATCACCGAAGATCTTGCGCCCTCCGCATGGGACGAGCTATACGGCAAAAGCGCCCGGCAAGCACAGACCGACGCACTGTCTTCCGGTTATGCGATCGGTGGCGAGTTCAAAGGTCCGGCCGTGGTCACGTTGAAAAGCGCTAACGGGACTACCCAGACCCTTGGTCTTATAGGTGGCGACAGTCAGGTCCAGCTGAATGCCGATGGTGCGCTGACCCGACGTGCCCTCGCCGACCGCAACACTGACAGCCTCAACCTGCAAGGCCAGAGCCTCGGCGCCTATTACAGTCTGGTGGGTGCGCAAGGCTGGCACGTCGACCTGTCGGCCAGCGGCGGTCGGGTCAGCGGTTTCAGTCGGACCGCGCAAGGTAACCGGCAAGCCACCGAAGGCAATGCGATGACCTTTTCCGTCGAAGGCGGTTACCCGATCGGCTTGAGTGAAAACTGGGTGGTCGAGCCGCAGGCACAACTGATCAACCAGCGCATCAGTCTCGACGCTCCGTACGCCGGCTCGGGCAATGCCTCTTCCACCGACCTGACCGCGTGGAGTGGCCGTGTCGGTGCGCGATTGAAAGGCAGTTATGACTTGAACGGGTTGCCTGTCGAACCCTACGTGCGCACCAACCTTTGGCACACCGTTTACACCGGCAGCACGGTGACGCTCGATCAGGTCGACAAGATCAGCAGCAGCCGCAAGTCTTCAACAGTGGAGTTGGGTTTGGGCCTGGTGGCGCGGGTCACACCGGCGGTAAGCCTGTACATGAGCGCCGACTACAGCAGCGATGTGGATGACAATGATCTGAACGGCATTATCGGCAGCCTCGGCGTGCGGATGCGCTGGTGATCTCCAGACTACCGAAAACCCTGTGGGAGCTGGCTTGCCAGCGATGGCGGCGTGTCAGTCAACAAAAATGCTGAATATGACGGCCTCATCGCGGGCAAGCCCGCTCCCACAGTTTTACTGTTCCTGGATCAGCCCTGCGGCTTGAGAATCAACACCGCCAACGGCGGAAGATTCAGTTCCAGCGACAAGGATTGACCATGACTCGGTACTTCATCGGTCAATGCCCCGCCACCATTGCCATAGTTGGAGCCGGCGTAAATGTCGGCGTCACTGTTGAACAGCTCGGTCCAGCGCCCGGCAAACGGCACGCCGACCCGATACGACTGGCGCGGTACCGGCGTGAAGTTGACGACGACCAAAACCGGCGAGCCGTCCTTGCTCCAGCGTAGCCATGCGTAAACGCTGTTGATCGCATCATCGCCAATCAACCACTGGAAGCCCTGCGGCGCATCGTCCTGGTCGTGCAGCGCCGGCTCTTCGCGATACAGCCGATTGAGATCGCCCACCAGTTTCTGCACACCTTTGTGCTCGGAGTACTGCAGCAGGTACCAGTCCAGTTGCTGATCGTGGTTCCACTCGCGCCATTGGCCAAACTCGCAGCCCATGAACAGCAGTTTTTTGCCTGGATGAGTCCACATGAAGCTCAGGTAAGCACGCAGGTTGGCAAATTTCTGCCAGCGGTCGCCGGGCATCTTGTCGATCAGCGAGTGCTTGCCGTGCACCACTTCGTCGTGGGAAATCGGCAGGATGAAGCGCTCGGACCAGGCGTAGACCAGACCAAAGCTCAACTCGTTGTGGTGATGGGCCCGGTACACCGGGTCCTGCTGGATGTAGTGCAGCGAATCGTGCATCCAGCCCATGTTCCACTTATAGGAAAAGCCCAGGCCGCCCTGCTGGGTGCTCTGGCTGACGCCCGGCCATGCGGTGGACTCTTCGGCGATCACCAGCGCACCCGGCGCTTCCAGTTCAACCACGTCGTTCAAATGACGCAGGAAGTCGATAGCCTCCAGGTTCTCGCGACCACCGTGACGATTCGGTACCCACTCGCCCGCTTTACGCGAATAGTCGCGATACAGCATCGAGGCCACGGCATCGACACGCAGGCCGTCGATGTGGAAGTGTTTCAGCCAGTGCAGCGCCGAGGCCAGCATGTAGCCGTGCACTTCAGTACGGCCGAGGTTGTAGATCAGCGTGTCCCAATCCTGATGGAAGCCTTCCAGCGGATTGCCGTACTCGTACAGCGCGGTGCCGTCGAACTGCGCCAGACCGTGGGTATCGGTAGGGAAATGCGCCGGTACCCAGTCGAGGATCACACCGATGTCGGCCTGGTGACAGGCATTGACGAACGCGGCGAACTGATCCGGCGTGCCATAACGCGCGCTCGGCGCGAATTGCGAAAGCAACTGATAACCCCAGGAACCACCGAACGGGTGCTCCATGATCGGCATCAATTCGATATGGGTGAATCCCAGCTCTTTCACATAAGGAATCAGCCGCTCGGCCAGTTCCGGCCAGGTATACTGGCGCGCAACCTCGCCGAGATCATCCAGCTCGCACTGCCAGGAGCCGGCGTGCAACTCGTAGATCGACAAAGGCTTGGAACGCTGCTGGCGATCCTGACGGGAATTCATCCACTCGTGATCCTGCCAGTCAATTTGCAACGGCGAGGCGACTTTCGAGGCGGTGTCCGGTGGCAGGCTGGTGGCCAGCGCCATCGGGTCGGCCTTGAGCGGCAGAATGCCGTGAGCGCCGAGGATTTCGTACTTGTACAACTCCCCCGCTTGCAAACGCGGAATGAACAGCTCCCACACGCCCGAAGGATGGCGCAGGCGCATCGGGTGACGACGACCGTCCCAGACGTTGAAATCGCCAACCACCGACACACGGCGGGCATTCGGAGCCCACACGGCAAAGCGCACGCCGTCAACGCCATCGACGGTTTTCAGCTGTGCACCGAGGCAAGCGCTGAGGTCACGGTGATTGCCTTCGGCGAACAGATACAAATCCATTTCGCCGAGCAGCTGGCCAAAGCTGTACGGATCTTCGGCGACCTGCTCGCCACCGGCCCAGCGCGTGCGCAACAGGTACGGTCGCGCCTGATCGAAATGGCCGACAAACAGCCCCGGCGTCTCGGTCATCTCCAGCGGGCCAAGCTCTTCGCCGCTGTCCTTGTCCAACACCGCCACACTCAGCGCACCGGGCAGATAAGCGCGGATGAACTGCCCGCCGGCGCCATCGCCGTGCGGGCCGAGAATGGAAAACGGGTCCTGATGTTCGGCGCGTACCAAGGCATCAATGTCGCGTGCCGAGGGTAACAATGCTTCCTTTACCACACCCTGTTCCTTGTTCGAGAAACTCATGACTACTCTCCACCAAGATCGGAAAAGGGTTTAAGCCCTGTCAATAATCCATACAAGCCGTGCAATGGCACAGGCAGCCACGTTGGGCGGTTTTCCGCCTCGTAGGCCACTTCATAAGCAGCTTTTTCCAGGCTAAACAACGCCAGCGCGGCGTCGGCACCCTGAGGATCCTGCCAGGCATGCTCAAGACTAGCTGCTGCCTCGCGGTATGCCTGGACAAATGCCTCGCGTGCTTCGCGCAGATAACGCTCGGCGACTCGTTTGCGCGCCGCTTCGGCTTCGACGCTGTTATCGACGTTGTGCACATTGATGGTCATCGCCGCTGCGTAATCGAACGAACGCAGTACGCCGCTGACATCCTTGTACGGGCTGTGCTTGCCGCGACGCTCACTCAACGGCCGCGCCGGTTCGCCCTCGAAGTCGATCAGGTAGGCATCGCCCTTGATCACCAGTACCTGACCCAGGTGCAAGTCGCCATGCACCCGAATGCGCAAGCCGCCAGTGGCTTTCTTCGCCAGATCCTGCACATGGGCAAGAATGGTTTTCTTCTCGTCGAGCAGACGCTTGACCAGTTTCTGGTCCGCCGCGTTCAACTCGCCTTGATGCTGCTTGAGCAGTTTCAAGGCATGTTCGACCTGGGCGGTGACATCCTTGGCCGTCGCGGCCATGTCCTTGCTCGACGACACTTGCGGCGCAAAGTCGGTGTTCTCGGTCGGCGCAGCGAGCACCTGATGCATCTCGCCCAGACGTTGGCCGAGCATGCCGGCGAAGTCCTTCAGCTCGCCGAGCGCGTTGTAATGCTGCTCCTGCTCGGACATGGCGTCGGCCAGTTCATCGCGCAACGCCCGTTCGAGGTTGTTCTGCGTCCATTCCCATGCATCGCCCTGATTGCTCAGATAACCCTGAGCGATCATCAACAGATTGTCTTCCCCCTGCGCGTCACGGCGAATCACCGAACCCAGCAGTGGCGAGATATTGGCAAACCCGGCCTCGGTCAGGTAAGCGCTCATCTCCAGTTCCGGGTGTACGCCAGAAGCCACTTTGCGTATCAGCTTAAGCACCAGGCTGTTGCCGACAACCACGGAGCTGTTCGATTGCTCGGCCGACAGGTAGCGCACATCCGACTCGGCGCCGAGGCCGAGTTTTTCCAGATGATCTGTCTGTTCGAAGCGGATTTCGCCTTCGATCGATTCCAGTACGGTGTTGTTCTGCATGCCTTGCAGAACGGCGCGGACGAAAGTCTCCAGGCTGAACGCATCGGTAATCAGGCCGACCTGACGCACACGCCGTACACGCGATAGCGCCAATTGCTGCGGCAACGGCGGGCCGACATGGTCTTCGCCAATGAAGCCGAACGGCAGTTGATACCGGTTGGTCTGGCCACCGCTGGTGACTTCGATTTCGCTGAGCAGCACTGGATGCTGGGCATCACCGAAACGCACGCCATAAGCCAGATTGACCTTCTCGATCGCCGCGTCCTTGCCGGCGAACCAGCGACGGTTCTGCAGCCAGCTCGGCAGAATGCTTTGTTCCAGCGTGTTGCGCGACGGCGCTTCGAGCAGCTCTTCCATGCGTTTTTTCAGTACCAGCGTGGTGAAGTCCGGCAGGCTCTGCGCCGGTTCGACGTGCCAGCTCGGCATCTGGTTTTCCGCCGCGAGTGCGAACCAATAGAAGCCATAAGGCGCCAGGGTCAGAAGGAAATTCAACTGACCGATCGGCGGGAACGCGTTACCGCCGAGCATTTCCACCGGCACCATGCCGACGTACGCCGACAGATCCAGCTCCACTGCTTGCGCACTGCGCGAGACGTTGGCCACGCACAGAATGATTTCGTGCTTGCCGTCGGCATCGGTGTATTCGCGGGTGTAAGCCAGCACGCGACGGTTGGCCGGCGAGAGCATTTTCAACGTGCCGCGGCCGAAGGCTTTCGATTGCTTGCGCACGGCCAGCAGGCGCCGCGTCCAGTTCAATAGCGAATGCGGATCGCCGGACTGGGTTTCGACGTTGACCGACTGATAGCCATACTGCGGGTCCATGATCGGCGGCAGTACCAGACTGGCCGGATCGGCGCGGGAGAAACCGCCGTTGCGGTCGATCGACCATTGCATCGGCGTACGGACGCCGTCGCGGTCGCCGAGGTAGATGTTGTCGCCCATGCCGATTTCGTCGCCGTAATACAGGGTTGGCGTGCCGGGCATCGACAGCAGCAGGCTGTTGAGCAGTTCGATGCGGCGACGGTCGCGTTCCATCAACGGTGCGAGACGACGGCGAATACCGAGGTTGATCCGCGCGCGACGGTCAGCCGCGTAATAATTCCACAGGTAATCGCGCTCGCGGTCGGTGACCATTTCCAGGGTCAGCTCATCGTGGTTGCGCAGGAAAATTGCCCATTGGCAATTCGCCGGAATTTCCGGGGTCTGCCGGAGAATGTCCGTGATCGGGAAGCGATCTTCCTGCGCCAGCGCCATGTACATGCGCGGCATCAGCGGGAAGTGGAAGGCCATGTGGCATTCGTCGCCATTGACGCCAGCGGCATCGGTGTCACCGAAATACAGCTGTGTGTCTTCCGGCCACTGATTGGCCTCGGCCAGCAGCATCCGGTCGGGGTAGTTGGCGTCGATCTCGGCACGGATCTGCTTGAGGACGTCGTGGGTCTCGGGCAGGTTTTCGTTGTTGGTGCCGTCGCGCTCGATCAGGTACGGAATTGCGTCAAGGCGCAGGCCGTCGATGCCCATGTCCAGCCAGTAGCGCATCACCGACAATACGGCTTTCATCACTTGCGGGTTATCGAAGTTCAGATCCGGCTGGTGCGAATAGAAGCGGTGCCAGAAGTATTGGCCGGCGACCGGGTCCCAGGTCCAGTTGGACTTCTCGGTATCGAGGAAGATGATCCGCGTGCCGTCGTATTTCTGGTCGTCATCGGACCAGACGTAAAAATCCCGCGCCGCCGAACCCGGCTTGGCTTTACGCGCACGCTGGAACCACGGGTGCTGGTCGGAGGTGTGGTTGATGACCAGTTCGGTAATCACCCGCAGACCGCGCTTGTGCGCTTCGGCAATGAAGCGCTTGGCGTCGGCCATGGTCCCATAGTCGCTGTGCACGCCACGGTATTCGGCGATGTCGTAGCCGTCGTCGCGACGTGGCGAGGGATAGAACGGCAGCAGCCAGATGGTGTTGACGCCGAGGTCGGCAATGTAATCGAGTTTGGCGATAAGCCCGGGAAAGTCGCCGATCCCGTCATTGTTGGAGTCGAAAAACGATTTGACGTGAACCTGATAGATCACCGCGTCCTTGTACCAGAGCGGGTCTTTGATGAAGGCGGCTGCCTTGGGTTTCTTCGCCATGTGGAACTCCTGTTGAATACTTTATGGGCGTCCCACGACGATCGTTCCCACGCTCTGCGTGGGAAGGCCGCCATGGACGCTCTGCGTCCG
>NZ_WBRZ01000056.1:0-23903 GCF_008923895.1 Pseudomonas sp. GXM4 | reverse complement strand
CCCCCGCAGCGTAAGTCTGCTGCACCGTCCGGTCATCGCCCAAGGTCATCAACACAAACAACGTCTCGGCAATGTTATTGGACTGCTTCAAACGATAACTCAGCAGCGGCGTGGCGTTGTAATCCAGCACCAGGAAGTCGGCATCCGAACCCGGTTGCAGGTTACCGATCTTGTCTTCCAGGCGCAGCGCCCGCGCACCACCCAGGGTCGCCAGGTACAGCGACTTGAACGGGCTCAACCGCGCGCCCTGCAGTTGCATGACCTTATAGGCTTCGTTGAGGGTTTGCAGCAGGGAGAAACTGGTGCCGCCGCCGACGTCGGTGCCGAGGCCGACATTGAGCTTATGCTTTTCGGCCATCGGCAGGTTGAACAGGCCGCTGCCGAGGAACAGGTTCGAGGTCGGGCAGAACGAGATCGCCGAGCCGGTTTCCGCCAGTCGCGCGCATTCTTCGTCACACAGGTGCACGCCGTGGGCGAATACCGAGCGTTCGCCAAGCAACTGGTAGTGATCGTAGACGTCGAGGTAACCCTTGCGCTCCGGGAACAGCTCTTTGACCCACTCGATTTCCTTGAGGTTTTCGCTGATGTGGGTCTGCATGTACAGATCCGGATATTCCGTCAGCAATTGCCCGGCCAGGATCAGTTGTTCCGGGGTGCTGGTCGGTGCGAAACGCGGCGTCACCGCATAGTGCAAGCGACCCTTGCCGTGCCAGCGCTCGATCAGCGCCTTGCTGTCGACGTAGCTGGATTCGGCGGTATCGACCAGATAATCCGGGGCATTGCGGTCCATCATCACCTTGCCGGCGATCATGCGCAGATCTAGCTTTTCCGCCGCTTCGAAAAACGAATTCACCGATTGCGGGTGCACGCTGCCGAACACCAGCGCCGTGGTGGTGCCGTTGCGCAGCAGTTCCTTGATGAAAATATCGGCCACTTCGTCGGCGTGGGCCTTGTCGCCAAACTGGCTTTCGCAGGGGAAGGTGTAGGTGTTCAGCCAGTCGAGCAGTTGCTCGCCGTAGGAGCCGACCATGCCGGTCTGCGGCAGGTGAATGTGTGTGTCGATAAAGCCCGGTGTGATCAGCGCATCCTGATAATGGTTGATCTCGATATCTGCCGGCAGGGTTGGCAGCAGTTCGCTGGCGTGGCCGAGGGCACTGATCTTGCCGTCGTCGACCACCAGCAGGCCGTCCTCGAAATATTCATAGGAGGCTTCGATGCCGACTTCGGCAGGGTCGGCAATGCTGTGCAGAATGGCGGCGCGGTAGGCTTTGCGAGTCAGAGGCATGAGGGTTCTCTAATCAGTTTGAGGCTTTGAGTTTGGCGGACTGGCTGCGGCGCGAGGCGGGCAGCAATCGGGCAATCGGTTCGGCGCGGGCGCTGTGCTGGCCGAAGTTGGCGTTATAGGTGGCGATGATTTCACCGGCGATGGAGATGGCGATTTCCACAGGCAGTTTGCCTTTGACTTCGCCGATGCCCATCGGGCAGCGCATGCGCTGCACCACGCTCGGGTCGAAACCACGATCGCGCAGGCGATGTTCGAACTTGGCGCGTTTGGTTTTCGAACCGATCAGGCCGAACCAGGTGAAATCGTTGCGCTTGAGAATCGCCGCGGTCAGCTCCAGATCGAGCTGATGATTGTGGGTCATGACGATGCAGTAGCTGCCGGCAGGCAGGTCATCGACTTCATCCACCGGCTCTTCGCTGACGATTTTACGCACGCCGTGGGGGATGTGGTCGGGGAACTCGGCCTCGCGCGAATCGATCCAGCGCACCCGGCAGGGCAGGCTGGCCAGCAGCGGCACGAGGGCGCGACCGACGTGGCCTGCACCGAACACGGCAATCTGCGCCTGGACCTGGCCCATCGGTTCGAACAGCAACACCGTGGCGCCGCCGCAACACTGGCCGAGGCTGGCACCGAGGCTGAAGCGCTCCAGATGGGTGTCCTGCTTACCGCTGGCGAGCATCTCGCGGGCGATCTGCATGGCTTTGAATTCCAGATGCCCGCCACCGATGGTGTCGAACAGGCGGTCGGCGCTGACGACCATTTTCGAGCCGGCGTTGCGTGGCGTCGAACCGAGTTCTTCGATGATCGTCACCAGCACACAGGGCTCGCCCTGATTCTGCAGGTCGGCGAGGGCGTCGATCCAGTTGTACATACACACCTCTCAGATCGTTCCCACGCTCTGCGTGGGAATGCATCACTGGACGCTCCGCGTCCGCTGTTCAGGATGCGACGCAGAGCGTCGCGGGCTGCATTCCCACGCAGAGCGTGGGAGCGATCATCAAACAACCGCGGTTTCAGCTTCGACGGCTTTCACCGCTTTCAACTGGCGCATCTGCTCACAGCCCCACAACACCCGCTCCGGCGTGGCCGGCGCATCGATCTTCGGCTGATGCTGATAATCACCGAGGCTCGCCACCGCGTCCTTGATCGCGCACCAAGCGGCGATGCCGAGCATGAACGGCGGTTCACCGACGGCTTTGGAATGGAACACCGTGTCTTCCGGGTTCTTGCGGTTTTCCACCAGTTTCACCCGCAGATCCAGCGGCATGTCCGCCACCGCCGGGATCTTGTAGCTGGCCGGGCCGTTGGTCATCAGCTTGCCCTTGTTGTTCCAGACCAGCTCTTCCATGGTCAGCCAGCCCATGCCCTGGACGAAACCGCCCTCGACCTGACCGATGTCGATCGACGGGTTCAGCGAGGCGCCGACGTCGTGCAGGATGTCGGTGCGCAGCATCTTGTACTCGCCGGTCA
Source organism: Pseudomonas sp. GXM4 (assembly GCF_008923895.1). Lineage (NCBI taxonomy): Bacteria > Pseudomonadati > Pseudomonadota > Gammaproteobacteria > Pseudomonadales > Pseudomonadaceae > Pseudomonas > Pseudomonas sp. GXM4. The sequence continues at coordinate 21,148 of NZ_WBRZ01000056.1, read as the reverse complement.
GGGTGTCGACGATCACTTCGCAGCAAGCTGCGCCGAAAGCGAAGTAATAGAACGGACGCCCACGGGCCTGACTGCGGTCGTAATAGATTTTCGGGGTCTTGTAGAAGCCAGTGCTCGACAGCGAGACCTGATTGAAATATGCCTGTTGGATCAGCGCTTCGAAGGTCAGAATCTGCTCGCGCACCCGCACGTGGCCGTTGCGGAATTCGACGTCCTCTTCGCTGACTTTGTAGTGCCGCGCGGCGAATTCGACCAGGCGTTGCTTGATGGTCTGTGCTGCGTTCTGCGCGGCTTTGCCGTTCAGGTCGGCGCCGCTGGAAGCAGCGGTCGGAGAGGTGTTCGGCACTTTGTCGGTGTTGGTCGCGGTGATCTGCACACGGTCGATTTCCACCTGGAACACTTCCGCCACGACCTGGGCGACTTTGGTATTCAGGCCCTGACCCATTTCCGTCCCGCCGTGGTTCAAGTGGATGCTGCCGTCGGTGTAGATGTGGATCAGCGCACCGGCCTGATTGAGGAAACTGGCGGTGAAGGAAATGCCGAATTTCACCGGGGTCAGCGCCAGGCCTTTTTTCAGGATCGGGCTGTTGGCGTTGTAGCGACGGATCGCTTCGCGGCGCTCGGCGTACTGGCTGCTTTCTTCCAGTTCGGCGGTCATCTCTTCGAGCATGTTGTGCTCGACGGTCTGGTAGTAGTGGGTGACGTTGCGCTCGGTCTTGCCGTAGTAGTTGGCCTTGCGCACCGCCAGCGGGTCGAGCTTCAGGTGCCGGGCGATCGCGTCCATCACTTCCTCGATGGCGACCATGCCTTGCGGGCCACCGAAACCACGATAAGCGGTGTTCGAGGCGGTGTTGGTCTTGCAACGGTGACCGTTGATGGTGGCATCGCCGAGATAGTAGGAGTTGTCCGAGTGGAACATCGCCCGGTCAACGATCGAGGCGGACAGGTCCGGCGAGCAGCCGCAGTTGCCGGCCAGCTCCATGTTGATCCCGTGCAGACGGCCGCTGCTGTCGAAGCCGACGTCGTATTCAACGTAGAACGGGTGGCGCTTGCCGGTCATCAGCATGTCTTCGACGCGCGGCAGGCGCATCTTGGTCGGTTGGCCGGTGAGGTGCGCGACCACCGCGCACAGGCACGCCGGGCTCGCGGCCTGGGTTTCCTTGCCACCGAAACCACCGCCCATGCGGCGCATGTCGACGACGATCTTGTTCATCGACACGTCGAGCACTTCGGCGACCAGTTTCTGCACTTCGGTCGGGTTCTGCGTCGAGCAATAGACGATCATGCCGCCGTCTTCAGTGGGCATCACCGAGGAGATTTGTGTCTCCAGATAGAAGTGCTCCTGGCCGCCGATGTGCAGCGTGCCCTGAATGCGGTGTTCAGCCGTGGCCAGTGCAGAGGCCGAGTCGCCGCGCTGGTGGGTGTGGCTGTCGAGCACGAAATGGCGCTTGCGCAGGGCTTCGACGACGTCGAGCACCGGTTCCAGATCCTCGTATTCGATGATCGCCGCCATCGCCGCCTTGCGCGCGGTTTCCAGATCTTTCGCCGCTACCGCCAGCACTGGCTGGCCGACGAACTGCACGTCATCGATGGCCAGCAGTGGGTCGCCCGGCATCAGCGGGCCGATGTCTTTCAGACCTGGCACGTCTTCGTGGGTAATGACAATGCGCACGCCTTCGAAGGCGTAGCACGGCGACGTGTCGATGCTGAGGATTTTCGCGTGGGCGCGGTCCGACAGGCGCGCATACAGATGCAACTGGTTGGGGAATTCCAGGCGATCGTCGATGTACTGCGCTTCACCGGACACATGCTTGGCGGCGCTGTCGTGCTTGACGCTGCGACCGACACCGGTGGTCAGATCCTTGGCGAACAATTCGGCCAATTCAGCCTGGGTCTTCTCTACGGCGTGATGATTAGACATAAGCGGTCACCCGAGTCTCGATGTGCGGTGTTTGCAGTTCGATGAAGTATTTGCGCAGCAGGTTCTGCGCGCTGAGCAGGCGATATTCCTTGCTGGCGCGGAAGTCCGAGAGCGGCGTGAAGTCTTCGGCCAGCGCGGCGCAGGCGCGTTCGATCACGGCGTTGTTGAACGGCGCGCCTTGCAGCACGGCTTCGCAGTGCGCAGCGCGTTTCGGAATCGCCGCCATGCCGCCGAAGGCCACGCGCGCGTCGCTGATCACGCCATTTTCCACGCGCAGATTGAAGGCAGCGCAGACGGCGGAGATGTCGTCATCCAGGCGCTTCGACACTTTATAGGCACGGAACAACTGCTCGGCGCTGGCGCGCGGGACGATGATTTTTTCGATGAACTCGCTTTCCTGCCGCGCGGTGACGCGGTAGTCGATGAAGTAATCTTCGAGGTTCAAGGTGCGGCGGGTTTCGCCTTTGCACAGCACGATCTGCGCGCCGAGGGCGATCAGCAGCGGTGGCGAGTCACCGATCGGCGAGGCGTTGCCGATGTTGCCGCCGAGGGTGCCTTGATTGCGGATCTGCAACGAGGCGAAGCGGTGCAGCAATTCGCCGAAGTCCGGGTACTCGGCATTCAACGCCTCGTAGCAGTCGGAGAGAGCGGTGGCGGCGCCGATTTCGATGCGGTCATCGAAGGTTTCGATGCGCTTCATTTCGGCGACGTTACCGACGTAGATCATCACCGGCAGAGTGCGGTGGAACTGGGTGACTTCCAGCGCCAGATCGGTGCCGCCGGCGAGCAGCCGCGCTTGTGGATAAGCGTCGTAGAGATCGGCCAGGTCAGCGACGGTCAGCGGCACCAGGCAGCGCTTGTCGCCGCTGTTGAGTTCGCCGATATCGGTCGGCGCGATGGCCTTGAGGCGGGCAATGGTCTCGGCTTCGCGGGCGTCGAACTGATCCGCAGGCTTGGCGCAGCAGGATTGTTCGGCAGCGGCGAGAATAGGGCGGTAGCCAGTGCAGCGGCAGAGGTTGCCAGCCAGCGCTTCGTGAGCCTTGGCCTGATCCGGCGCATCGCTGTTCTTTTGCAGGGCGAACAACGACATGACGAAACCGGGGGTGCAAAAGCCGCACTGCGAACCGTGGCACTCGACCATGGCTTTCTGCACGCTGTGCAGTTCGCCTTTGTGCTTGAGGTCTTCAACGCTGATCAGTTGTTTGCCGTGCAACGACGAGACGAAAGTCAGGCACGAGTTGAGGCTGCGATAGCGAATATGTTCACGCCCCGTGTCATCGGTCTGCAACTCGCCAACCACCACGGTGCAGGCGCCGCAGTCACCGCTGGCGCAACCTTCTTTGGTGCCGGGCTTGCCTACGTGTTCGCGCAGGTAATTGAGCACAGTCAGATTCGGGTCCAGGGCGTGCTCGCTACGGAGTTCCTGGTTAAGTAAAAACTGGATCACGGAAGGCCTCGCAGACTCATTATTGTTGTTAACCGACGTGAACCGAATTTAGCAGGTCTGACTTTTCGGTCAATGGTTTTCTGACTTAAAGGTCAGGAAAATCCGTTTCGTCGATCAACAGCGTGTCTATTCAGTATTGACCTTCATCGGTCACTGCGCTTTTTTGCGGGATTCGTGCCAAAAACCGCTGAGTGGGCACTCCGCCATGACCGTGCATTTGCGCTACACTGCGCCGCTTGTGCAGATCGATAGAGTTTGAAGGACAACCATGACGTTCAAGGCGCCGGACAGCCTCGCCGAGCAAATCGCTCACCACCTCGCCGAACGCATCATTCGTGGCGAAATGAAGCCGGGAGAGCGCATCCAGGAACAGAAGGTCACGCTGGCGCTCAACGTCAGCCGCGGTTCGGTCCGCGAAGCCTTGCTGATCCTCGAGCGCCGTCACCTGATCGCGATCCTGCCGCGTCGTGGCGCCCACGTTACCGAGCTGACGCCGCACAAGGTGCAGAGCCTGTGCACGCTGATGAGCGAGCTGTACATCCTGCTTGGCAATTCGGTGGCCAATGGCTGGCAAGTGCAGTCGGACATGGCGCCGTTCGTGCAGATCCAGCAGCGCCTGACCGCCAATTACGAACGCGGCGACATCCGCAGCTTCGTCGATGACAGCTTTGCGGTGATGCGCGCCGCCTATCCGTTTGCCAACAATCCGTACCTGCAAGAAACCGTCGAGAACCTCCAGCCGGCGATGAGCCGCGCGTATTTCCTCGCCCTCGAACAGCGCAAGGCGGAAATGAGCGAATTCCTCGAACTGTTCGAACGCTTGCTCGCCGCCGTACTCGCCCGTGATTTGCCGCAGATCCGCATCGTGCTCACGGCGTATGCCCAGCGCAGCTGCGATCTGGTGGTGTCTGCGCTGACGGTTGCCTGAGCGTGCGGCTGAAGTGCATCAAACTGGCGGGGTTCAAATCCTTCGTCGACCCGACCACGGTGAACTTCCCCAGTAACATGGCGGCGGTCGTCGGGCCGAACGGTTGCGGCAAGTCGAACATCATCGACGCCGTGCGCTGGGTGATGGGCGAAAGTTCGGCGAAGAACCTGCGTGGCGAGTCGATGACCGATGTCATCTTCAATGGCTCGACCAGCCGCAAACCGGTGAGCCAGGCCAGTATCGAACTGGTGTTCGACAACTCCGACGGCACGCTGCTCGGCGAATACGCCGCCTACGCGGAGATTTCCATCCGCCGCAAAGTCACCCGCGACAGCCAGACCACTTATTACCTCAACGGCACCAAATGCCGTCGGCGCGACATCACCGATATCTTCCTCGGCACCGGCCTCGGCCCGCGCAGCTACTCGATCATCGAACAGGGGATGATCTCCAAGCTGATCGAATCCAAGCCCGAAGACCTGCGCAATTTCATCGAAGAAGCGGCGGGCATCTCCAAGTACAAGGAGCGTCGCCGTGAGACTGAAAACCGCATCCGCCGCACCCACGAGAACCTCGCCCGCCTGACCGACCTGCGCGAAGAGCTGGAGCGCCAGCTCGAGCGCCTGCACCGTCAGGCCGAGGCGGCGAAAAAGTATCAGGAACTCAAGGCCGAAGAGCGTCAGCTCAAGGCGCAACTGTCGGCCCTGCGCTGGCAGGATCTTAACGAGCAGGTCGGCCAGCGCGAGTCGATCATCGGCAATCAGGAAGTCAGCTTCGAAGCGCTGGTCGCTGAACAGCGTAACGCTGATGCGGCCATCGAGCGCCTGCGCGACGGTCACCACGACCTGTCCGAACGCTTCAATCTGGTGCAGGGCCGCTTCTATTCGGTCGGCGGCGACATCGCCCGGGTCGAGCAGAGCATTCAGCATGGCCAGCAGCGGTTACGCCAGTTGCAGGACGATCTGAAAGAAGCCGAGCGCGCTCGTCTGGAAACCGAGTCGCATCTGGGCCACGACCGCACGTTGCTGCTGACCCTCGGCGAAGAACTGGACATGCTCACCCCCGAGCAGGAAGTTACCAGCGCCGCCGCCGAGGAAGCCGCTGCGGCCCTCGAAGAAGCCGAAACCACCATGCACGGCTGGCAGGAGCAGTGGGATGCTTTCAACCTGACCGCTGCCGAACCGCGCCGTCAGGCTGAAGTCCAGCAATCGCGAATCCAGCAGCTGGAAAGCAGCATGGAGCGTCTGGCTGACCGGCAGAAACGCCTCGCTGAAGAGCGCGCGTTGCTGTCCGCCGACCCGGAAGACGCGGCGATCATGGCGCTCAACGAGCAGCTCGCCGAGTCCGAAGCGACCCTCGAAGATTTACAGACCAGCGAAGAAGCGCAGGTCGAAAAGCTCGAACAACTGCGTCAGGAATTACAGCAAGCGTTGACCGCACAGCAGCAGGCGCAGGGCGATCTGCAGCGGCTCAATGGGCGTTTGGCGTCGCTGGAAGCCTTGCAGCAGGCCGCGCTCGATCCGGGCACCGGCACCGCCGAATGGTTGAAGGAACACAATCTCGCCGAGCGTCCGCGTCTGGCCGAAGGCCTGAAGGTCGAGGCCGGTTGGGAGCTGGCGGTGGAAACCGTGCTTGGTGCCGATCTGCAAGCGGTGCTGGTCGACGATTTCAGCGGCTTCGATCTGTCCGGTTTCACCCAAGGCGATTTGCGCCTGCTCAGCCCGGCCAGCGATGGCGTGCGGGTGGCGGGCAGTCTGCTGGACAAAGTCGAGGCGCAGATCGATCTGTCGCCGTGGCTCGGCCAGGTCAAACCGGTCGACAGCCTTGAACAGGCGCTGGCCTTGCGTGGCCAGTTGAGCGCCGGGCAAAGCCTGATCAGTCGCGATGGCTATTGGGTCGGTCGGCACTTCTTGCGTGTACGTCGTGCCAGCGAAGCGGAAAGCGGCATGCTCGCCCGTGGCCAGGAAATCGAAGACCTGCAACTGGAGCGTGAAGAGCGCGAAGCCACGGTCGAGGCCATGGAAACCCGCCTGCAAACCCTGCGCGCGCAACAGCGCCAGCAGGAAAACGGCCGCGAACATCTGCGCCGCTTGCTGCAGGACGAAGCGCGCCAGCAAGGCGAACTGAAAGCGCAGTTGTCTGCTGGTAAGGCCAAAGCCGAACAGCTGACATTGCGCCGCACCCGTCTCGATGAAGAACTGGTCGAACTCGCCGAACAGCGCGAGCTTGAGCACGAACAGGTCGGCGAAGCGCGCATGAATTTGCAGGAAGCGCTGGATTCCATGGCGCTCGACACCGAGCAGCGCGAGTTGCTGCTGGCCCAACGCGACAGCCTGCGCGAACGCCTCGATCGCGTGCGTCAGGAAGCGCGGCAGCACAAGGATCACGCCCATCAATTGGCCGTGCGTCTCGGCTCGCTGCGTGCCCAGCACGATTCCACGCGACAGGCGCTGGAGCGTCTGGAGATGCAGGCCGAGCGCCTCACGGAAAAGCGCGAACAGTTGAGTCTGAATCTGGAGGAGGGCGAGGCGCCGCTGGAAGAGCTGCGTCTGAAACTCGAAGAGTTGCTCGACAAGCGCATGACCGTCGATGAAGAACTCAAGACCGCGCAGATCGCTCTGGAAGACGCCGATCGGGAATTGCGCGACGCGGAAAAACGCCGCACCCAGGCCGAGCAGCAATCGCAGTTGATTCGCGGCCAGCTCGAACAGCAACGCATGGAATGGCAGGCGCTGACCGTACGGCGCAAGGCTTTGCAGGATCAATTGCTCGAAGATGGCTACGATCTCAATGGCGTGCTCGCCACATTGACCGCACAAGCCAGTGAACGCGAAGCCGAAGAAGAACTCGAACGCATCAACGCGCGGATTCAGCGCCTGGGTGCGATCAACCTCGCGGCCATCGATGAATACACGCAACAATCGGAGCGTAAACGTTATCTGGATGCGCAGGACGCCGATCTGGTCGAGGCGCTGGAGACCCTGGAAAACGTCATCCGCAAAATCGATAAGGAAACCCGCAACCGTTTCAAAGATACCTTTGATCAGATCAACGGTGGTTTGCAGGCACTTTTCCCGAAAGTTTTCGGTGGCGGGCGCGCGTATTTGGAACTGACGGGCGAAGATCTACTCGATACAGGGGTGACGATCATGGCGCAGCCGCCCGGGAAGAAGAACAGCACCATCCATTTGCTCTCCGGCGGCGAAAAAGCCCTGACTGCACTGGCCCTGGTTTTTGCCATCTTCAAGTTGAACCCGGCGCCGTTCTGCATGCTCGATGAGGTTGACGCGCCACTGGATGACGCTAACGTTGGACGCTACGCACGCCTGGTCAAAGAGATGTCGCAGACCGTGCAGTTCATTTACATCACCCACAACAAGATCGCCATGGAAATGGCCGAGCAGTTGATGGGTGTGACGATGCATGAACCGGGCTGTTCGCGACTGGTGGCGGTGGATGTCGAGGAGGCGATGGCGATGGTGGACGCCTAGCGGCGCCGCTGCAAGTTACAAGCTCCAAGCTGCAAGTGGACGGCTTGTGGCTTGGAGCTTAAAGCTTGTAGCTGCGAAGCCTTTGATCGTGCTAGTTTAATGTCAATTTTTCGTATACGTGGGCAAAACGCCTGTCAGAACATAGAGTTGGCGCCACGTTTTAAAGCGGTTTACGCAGTGTAAACCCCTTATTTTTCAGCATTTTTTATAGAGGCACGGGATTACATGGAAATCGGTCTGCGCGAGTGGCTGATCGTCATCGGCATCATTGTGATAGCCGGTATTCTTTTCGATGGCTGGCGCCGTATGCGCGGCGGCAAGGGAAAGCTGAAATTCCGTCTCGACCGGAGCCTGTCCAATCTGCCGGACGAGGACACCAGCGCCGAGCTGTTGGGCCCGGCCCGCGTCCTGGACACGCACAAAGAGCCGCAACTGGACGAGCACGATCTGCCGTCGGTGAGCATGCCCAACCGCGAAGCCCGCGAGCCGCGTGAATCCGGTTCGAAACGTGGCAAGCGCGGCAGCAGCGGCCCGGCGCAGGGCGACTTGAACCTCGACCTCGATCTGGACGGCGGCCCGAGCTTCAGCAGCCGCGATGACGATTTCGCCGAAGACAGCAAGCCTGCAGCGGCCGTGGCGGAAAAAGATCAGCCGCAAGCCGAAGAAGTCCTGGTGATCAGCGTGATTTGCCGCGACCCGGCCGGCTTCAAAGGCCCTGCGCTGCTGCAGAACATTCTCGAAAGCGGCCTGCGTTTCGGCGAGATGGACATCTTTCACCGTCACGAAAGCATGGCCGGCAACGGCGAAGTACTGTTTTCCATGGCCAATGCGGTCAAGCCGGGCATCTTTGATCTGGACGACATCGACCACTTCAGCACTCCGGCGGTGAGCTTCTTCCTCGGTCTGCCAGGCCCGCGTCATCCGAAGCAGGCTTTCGACGTGATGGTCGCGGCAGCCCGCAAGCTGTCCCAGGAACTGAACGGCGAACTGAAAGACGATCAGCGCAGCGTGCTGACCGCGCAGACGATCGAACACTACCGTCAGCGCATCGTCGAATTCGAACGCCGCGCATTGACCCAGAAGCGTTGATACAAAAGGTCGTTCCTGTTTAACAAGACGATCGGCAAAATAATTGAGCAGCCTCGGCTGCTCTTTTGCTTTATGAGAGAACACCCATGACCGCCGCCAAAACCCGCATTCTAGAGCTGCGCGCTGAGCTGGATCAGCACAACTATCGCTATCACGTTCTCGACGAGCCGAGCATTCCCGATGCCGAGTACGACCGCTTGTTCCACGAGCTCAAGGCACTGGAAGCGGCCAGCCCGGAACTGATCACCAGCGACTCGCCGACCCAGCGCGTCGGCAGCATGGCGTTGACCGCGTTCACTCAGGTGCGTCACGAAATTCCGATGCTCAGCCTCGGCAACGCTTTCGAAGAATCCGACATGCGCGAGTTCGATCGCCGCGTCAGCGAAGGCCTCGACGTGCCGGCCGGCGATCTGTTTGGTGGCGGCGCGGCGGTGGAATACAGCTGCGAGCCGAAGCTCGATGGCCTGGCGGTCAGCCTGCTGTATCAGGATGGTCTGCTGGTGCGCGGCGCCACCCGGGGCGATGGCACCACCGGCGAGGACATCAGCGTCAACGTGCGTACCGTGCGCAATATTCCGCTGAAGCTGCACGGCGAAGGCTGGCCGGCGACGCTGGAAGTGCGCGGTGAAGTGTTCATGTCCAAGGCCGGTTTCGAGCGCCTCAATGCTTCGCAACTGGAAATCGGCGCCAAGACCTTCGCCAACCCGCGCAACGCGGCAGCAGGCAGCCTGCGCCAGCTCGACTCGAAGATCACCGCCAACCGTCCGCTGGAATTCTGCTGCTATGGCATCGGTCAGGTGTCTCACGATATCGCCGACACCCACATCGGTAACCTCAAGCAGTTGCAGAAGTGGGGCATGCCGATCAGTCACGAACTGAAGCTGGCCAAGGGCATTGATGAGTGCCTGGAGTATTACCGCGACATCGGCGAACGCCGTAACTCGCTGGCCTATGAAATCGATGGCGTGGTGTTCAAGGTCAACAGCATCGCCGACCAGCGTGAACTGGGCTTCCGCGCCCGCGAGCCGCGCTGGGCGATCGCACACAAATTCCCGGCGATGGAAGAACTCACCGAGCTGCTCGACGTGGAATTCCAGGTCGGCCGCACCGGTGCGGTGACTCCGGTGGCGCGTCTGAAACCGGTGAAGGTCGCCGGCGTCACCGTGGCCAACGCCACGCTGCACAACATGGACGAAGTCGCGCGGCTGGGCCTGATGATCGGCGACACGGTGATCATTCGCCGCGCCGGTGATGTGATTCCGCAAGTGGTGCAGGTAGTCATCGAGCGTCGCCCCGATGACGCGCGCCCGGTGGCCATTCCTGAAAGCTGCCCGGTGTGCGGCTCCCACGTTGAACGCACGCAACTGGTCAAGCGCAGCAAGGGCAAGGAAACCTTCAGCGAAGGTGCGGTGTATCGCTGCGTCGGCCGACTGGCCTGTGGCGCGCAATTGAAGCAGGCGATCATTCACTTCGTCTCGCGCCGGGCCATGGATATCGAAGGCTTGGGCGACAAGAGCGTCGAGCAACTGGTCGACGAGGGTCTGGTCAATTCGCCGGCTGATCTGTATGCGCTGAAATTCGACGACATCGTCGATCTGGAAGGCTTCGCCGAGGTATCGAGCAACAAGCTTCTCAAAGCCATCGAGGACAGCAAGCAACCGAGCCTGGCACGTTTCATCTACGCCCTCGGCATTCCCGATGTCGGTGAAGAAACGGCCAAGGTGCTGGCGCGCTCGCTGGGTTCACTGGAGCGCGTGCAACGGGCCTTGCCGCATGTGCTGACCTACCTGCCGGATGTCGGCCTGGAAGTGGCGCACGAGATCCACAGTTTCTTTGAGGATGCGCACAACCAGCAGGTCATCAGCGAATTGCTCGGCCATGGTCTGCAGATTCAGGATCAGGGCGAACTGGGCGCCGAATTCGCCGCCAGTACCACCCTGGGCGGCTTGCTCGACAAACTGCACATTCCTTTCGTTGGCCCCGGTGGTGCGCAGAAACTCGCCGACCGCTTCGGCTCGCTGGAAGCGGTGATGAACGCTGACTGGCTGGACATGCGCCAGGCATTGCCGGAGAAGCAGGCCAACTCGGTGCGCGAGTTCTTCGCCTCGCCTGAGCATCGGCAACTGGCCGAGCGGGCCGAGCAGCAGCTGCGCGATTTCGGCATGCATTGGCAGAGCGAGAAAAAAGTCGTCGAAGGTCTGCCGCTGTCCGGCGAAACCTGGGTGCTGACCGGCAAGGTCGAGTTGATGAGCCGGGATGTGGCCAAGGATCATCTGGAAAGCCTGGGTGCCAAGGTCGCCGGTTCGGTGTCGGCGAAAACCCATTGCGTCGTCGCAGGCCCGGGTGCCGGCTCGAAACTGACCAAGGCCAACGAACTGGGTGTGAAGGTCATGGACGAGGAAGCGTTTATCGCCTTCCTCAAAACCCACGGCGTCCCTGTCTGACCGGACGAACCCCTGTGGTGAGGGGATTTACCCCTGTCCGGATGGACACCTGTGGCGAGGGGATTTATCCCCGTTCGGCGACATCGTCGTCGCAGAACCATACGACTCGGTATACCTGATTAACCGCGTTGTATGGTTTTGGGGGTCGCTTCGCAACCCAGCGGGGATAAATCCCCTCGCCACAATGCTGCTATCACTCGGCTGCGCGGTTATGGGTGGGAACGATGTTGTCTTCAGGATGATCTAGTCTTGGCCAGTCCCAGGGAGAGATCGCCATGCACCGTTTTTTCGAGCAGCTCAGTTCCCGCATCATCGCGCCGTTCGTGGCCGGATCCTCGCGCAACAGCAAAGTCTGGCCGTGCCGTTGCGGCCAGTCGCTGTTCTTTCGCAACAGTCAGTGCCTGGCCTGTAACGCCTTGCTTGGCTATCAACCTGAAGAAAGTCGCCTGACCTCGCTGCAGCCGGGGCCGGAAGAGGGCACCTGGACACTCGACGCCGATCCCGACGCCGGACTGTTCCGCCGCTGCGCCAACCTCGACATGCCCGCCGCGTGCAACTGGCTGCTGCCGGCCAACGATCACGACACCTTGTGCATCGCTTGCAGCCTCAACCGCACCATTCCCGACCTGTCCGTCGCGGAAAATCCCGAACGCTGGCGCAAAGTCGAAATCGCCAAGCGTCGACTGGTCGCGCAACTGATCACCCTCGGCTTGCCGGTCATCCCGAAAACCACGGATGAAGAAACCGGGCTGGCGTTCGACTTCATCGGTGTCGACCTGGAAGGCAACGCGCCGATGACCGGCCACGCCAATGGCCTTATCACCCTCGATATCAAAGAGGCCGACGACGCTCACCGTGAGCAGGTCAGGGCGGCGATGCACGAACCTTACCGCACGCTGCTCGGGCATTTTCGCCATGAAGTCGGCCACTACTACTGGGATCGCCTCATTGCCAACGGCCCTTGGCTGGACGCGTTCCGCAATCTGTTCGGCGACGAGCGCGCCAGTTACGCCGAGGCGCTGGACCGGCATTACCAGCAAGGCGCGCCGCTGGACTGGCCGCAGCACTACGTCAGTGCCTACGCGACCATGCACCCGTGGGAAGACTGGGCGGAAACCTGGGCGCATTACCTGCACATGATGGATGCGGTCGACACGGCGCTGGGCTTCGGCATGAGCGCGCGGGAAATGGACTTCGACTATCAGCCATTTCCCACCAGCACCCTGTACGATCCGGAGCACCCCGGCGGCACGGCATTCCTGTCGTTCGTCAATGCGTGGATCGAATTGGCCGGCATGCTCAACGAACTGTCGCGCAGCATGGGCCAGCCGGATTTCTACCCGTTCGTACTGCCGGCGGCGGCGATCGCCAAGTTGCACTTCATTCATCTGGTGATCCAGCAGGCGGGCGGCAGGGCGGATGAGGTGCTGGCCTTGTAGGTGTCGCAGGCCGTGATGTTTATGTCCTTGAAGCCGTTCAGGTTTTTTATCTGCAACCAACGGTTGTAAGTTCATCTCAGACAGGTACAATGGCGCGGCTCGCCGACAGGCAAGCGTCGTTATGGTGACCCCATCGGTCCCCCCGCAACGATTACCCGTGAACCTGGTCAGATCCGGAAGGAAGCAGCCACAGCGGGAACATTGTGTGCCGGGGTGTGGCTGGTGGGGGCACCACCTTAACGAACCTACCGAGAATTCAAAGAGAACTGCATGGGTTTCGCCCACTGCGGTTTTTTTATGCCTGCGATTTGGCTAGTGGCGTTGACCCGCCATCGGAAACGTGCGGATCAGCCGCGCAGCGTCCCGGTGCCCGTGCGGCTGTCGACAGCGAACAGTGGCATACTCCCCGCCTGGCATTGAGAGGTAAGGCAAGTGGGTGAAATCGACGATCTGACTCGTGAAAAACTGCGCGAATGGCAGATGCGGCGTCTGGAAGTCAAAACGCAGATGCAGGATCAGCCCGAGCGCACGCTGGAGTTGTCGCGAGTGCTCGACCTGATGGATGAGGAGCACGCCGCGATTCTGGCGGCTTCGACCGTGTTCAATGCGGCTGAAGAAGCTGCGCAGCCGCTCGCGGTGCAGGACCAGCCCGCCCTCGCTGAATCGGTGGCCGGCCAGTACGACCTGCAACTGCACGCCAGCGCGCAAAACCCTGAACACCTGCGCAAACTGCTGGAAATGGCGCTCTACGAAGTGCAGGCGCAGATCGATGCGGGGGCGGTGGCCAGCGGCGATGAACGACGCGGCATGTCCGGCACGCTCGGCGGTTACTCCTTCGAGCTGCGGATCAGCCCCGAGGCCAGCCGTGAGGGAAACTTGCCGCAGTCCCAGGAAATGCACGACGAGAATGACCAGGACTGATCTGGTGTTGTATTAAAGCCCAGGCGGCGAGGTTGTATGCACCCGGAACATTTTGATTTGGCCACCCCGGTATTTCTGCCCATCACCCATGATGCGTGTACGGCGCTGTTGCAGCCCGAGGGTGACGCGACACTGGCCAGCCTGAGCGACCCGGAACTGGCGGCAGTGCTGGTCATTCAGAACCTCGCCCAGGCCACGGAACAGGATTTGAGCGCCAGCGCAGCGGAGAAGATTCTCGCCAGACTCATTGACTGGTCTGTCACCTCCCGGCGCTCCGGATCAGCGGGACTGCTTGCAGAGGCGCGGCGTCTGTTCGATTCGCGCAAATTGTATTTCGGCCTCAATGCGCTCAAAGGTCTGAACCTGCGCTTTCTCATGGCCGATGAAGTCACAGCGCAGGAATACCTGTTGCCCGGCGGGAAATGGGATGTGGACTACAAAGTCCGCCACCAGCAACAGAACAACCCGTTTCGCCAGCAAATGGTCACGCCACGCGAGCGTGAACACTGGTTAAGCGCGGCGCAGGACAAACTGCTGCGAACCTTCCGTGCCAACCTCGACGAAGACCTGCACGTGCAGGGTTATGCGGGCATCGGCAAGAGCTACATGCTCAGCGCGCTGATCGAGTGCCTGCGCTCGAAACGCACTCTGGTACTGGCGCGCACCCCGGCGAAACTGGCGACGCTGCGCAAGCACATCGTGCAGGTCCACGACACGGAAATTGGCCAGACCTTTTTCGATTTCGCCCAGGCTCAGCTGCTTGGTCCCCGGTTGCCTATGGCCAGGACGCCGACGCGTCTCCCGAGCAAACAGGCGCTGGCGCAGGAACTGAATATCTTCGGCTTTCGCCACCACGACGGGCCGGGCACCCTCGAGGTTTGTCTGCGCGTGCTCAAGCTGTACTGCGCCTCAAGAGATCACACGCTGTCCGCCAGGCACTTGCCGCACTTCCAGCAGCCCTTGACCGGCGCTGACTCGCAGGCGCTGCTGGAATACTCCAGTCGCCTGTGGGTGTATCTGGAAGCCAATCCGGCCTGGGCCAGCCAGAGCGGTTTTCCCACGTTGCTAATGATCAAACGCGCCAGTCTGGCCGGTTGCCGCGTCCCGCCGCGCTACACCCATGTGATCATCGACGAAAGCCAGGATGTGCCGGCGTCGTTGCTGCAAATCATCGAGCGCGGGCAGCAGGTGCTGATCACCCTCGGCGATGAGTATCAGCAGGCCACGGGCGAGGCGCCCAAGCGCAAGCGTGAAGTTCGTCAGAGCGATATCTGCTATTCGGTGCGCTCGGGGCGCAATGTCGAGCGCCTGGTCAATCCGCTGATCTCGCGCCATACGCACAAGAGCAAAGTGCCGTTCGAAGGCGCTCGTCACGCCGACGTCGATATCGAGTACTACCCGCAAGCCTTCGTGCCGCCCGAAGGTTGCGTGGTGCTGACCGCTTCACCGTGGGACACGATGATGTGGGCCATCCATCTGCACGACTCCAGTTGCGCCTTCAGTTTCCCCGACCGGGAAGCGCAGGACGACATCAAGCATTTCATGACCACCGCCATCGAGCTGTTCCGCCGCGATTTCTACAACGCCGGATCCAGCGAGAAAGGACCACACCCGTATTTCAGCGACATGGCTCATTGGCAGCAGGTGCGTGAGGCCAACCGTTTCGACGAGGCGTTTTTGTGGATCGAAGCGCAACTGCAAAACGGCTTCATGATTGCCGACCTGACGCGACTGAGCCAAAAGATCATCGAGCCGGGCAAGGCCTGTCTGTTGATGATGGCCGAGCGGGCTGGCGGCATGGAGTTCAGGCGCGTGCTGTTGACCCGGACGTTGCTCAGTAACGAGAAATTCAAGGATGCCTACGAGTTCGATCAGCGCATCTGCGCGGTGTACATCGCCGTGTCTCGTGCCCGGCAGCAGCTCTATCTGCCTTACGACGTGGTCGAGTGGATCGATTATCACCACAGCCGTGAGCCGAAATTCCGCGAATCGCACGGTTATTGACCCGGCCCACATGGGGTTAGGGTGTGGTTGAAGAGGCGCCGGTGTACAACCGGATTATGTCGTCGATCTCGCCGGACATTTTCATCCGCAGCAACGTGCGCAGGATCCGCTGCACCGGCACGTTCGGGTCGTTCCTCACATAGCAGCCGATATTCTGTTCCTGCAGCACCGCGACCCCTTGCAGCTGCTGCTCCGGCAACAGGCGCTGATTGATCCAGTCCAGCGTCCACTGATTGCTCACCGCATAGCGGTATCGCCCGGCCAGCAGCTTTTCCAGTACCTGTTCCTGATTGCGCGCGTCTTCGCGTTGCAACTGGTCGGCGTCGAACAGCGGTTGCAGGGTAGGGTAGCTGTAGCCGAGAACGGTGCCGATGGCCTGGCGCGGCAGCCGGGCGGGATTGATCTGCGCCGGTTGTTCCTTGCGGCTGATCAGCAGGTCGCGCTGAAACCACAACGGCACGCTCCAGATGTAATCGCCGGACTGATTCGGCAGCCACGACTGTGCGGCATAGCAGCGCACGTCGATGTCGCCGTGCTCCATGGCGCTCTGTACCCGCGCGCGCGGCAGGACGACGAATTGCGCTGGCGCGCCAACCTGGGTCGCCAGGCTGAGCAGGACGTCATGCAGGATGCCTTGGGTCGGTCTGCCGCCTTGCAGTTGCACCATCGGCATCGCCCAACTGTCCGGCACGGCGAAGCGCAACGGCGCTTGCGCTGCCATCGCGTTGAGGCTGATACCCAGCAATGCCACCACGGCCCACCGCATAGACGCTCCGGTAATTCCCCATCCCGAGCTGATAAAAGCCTCTGCTGATGCAGCTTAGCCATATTAGACGAGGACACCGGATGCAATTTTGCCCTTGCTCCGCTAGCATTAGCCGCTTCTGCTTCCTTCGCTGCGACGGTTTTCGATGAGTTATCAGGTTCTTGCACGTAAATGGCGTCCACGCTCGTTCCGCGAAATGGTCGGCCAGACCCATGTGCTCAAGGCTCTGATCAATGCCTTGGACAGCCAACGGCTGCACCACGCCTACCTGTTCACCGGGACGCGCGGGGTCGGCAAGACCACCATCGCGCGGATCATTGCCAAGTGCCTGAACTGCGAGACAGGGATCACCTCCAGTCCCTGCGGCGAGTGCTCGGTGTGCCGCGAGATCGATGAGGGGCGTTTTGTCGACCTGATCGAGATCGACGCCGCCAGCCGCACCAAGGTCGAAGACACCCGCGAACTGCTCGATAACGTGCAGTACGCGCCAAGTCGTGGGCGCTTCAAGGTCTACCTGATCGACGAAGTGCACATGCTTTCCAGCCATTCCTTCAATGCGCTGTTGAAAACCCTCGAAGAGCCGCCGCCCTACGTCAAGTTCATCCTGGCGACCACCGATCCGCAGAAACTTCCGGCAACGATTCTTTCGCGCTGCCTGCAGTTCTCCCTGAAGAACATGACGCCCGAGCGTGTGGTCGAGCACTTGACCCATGTGCTGACCGCGGAAAACGTACCGTTTGAAGACGATGCACTCTGGCTGCTTGGTCGCGCTGCTGACGGCTCGATGCGTGACGCCATGAGCCTGACCGATCAGGCCATCGCGTTCGGTGAAGGCAAGGTCCTCGCGACCGACGTGCGCGCGATGCTCGGCACGCTGGATCACGGTCAGGTCTATGACGTGCTGCATGCGCTGATCGAAGGCGACGCCAAGGCGTTGCTCGAAGCCGTGCGGCATCTGGCCGAGCAAGGCCCGGACTGGAACGGCGTGCTCTCGGAAATTCTCAACGTGCTGCACCGCGTGGCCATCGCTCAGGCGCTGCCTGAAGGCGTCGACAATGGCCACGGCGACCGTGATCGCGTATTGGCCCTGGCCCAGGCGTTGCCGGCCGAAGATGTGCAGTTCTATTACCAGATGGGCCTGATTGGTCGCCGCGATTTGCCGCTGGCGCCGGACCCGCGAGGCGGTTTCGAGATGGTCTTGCTGCGAATGCTCGCGTTCCGCCCGGCGGATACGGCAGATGCACCGAGGCAACCGCTAAAGCCAGTGGGGATCAGCCAGGCCACAGTTGATTCCGCAAACTCAGTGGCTGCCGCGCAGAAGCCTGCGCCGGTGGTCGCTGCGGCTGTTGCGCCCACACCTGCGCCCGCACCGGTAGCCGCGCCAGAACCTGTGGCTGCGGTTGTCGAAGCACAACCGGAGCCTGAGCCAGTCGCCGTCGAAGCCGTGGTCGATCTGCCGTGGAACGACCCGGTGGAAGCCGAGGCCGAGCCTGCGCCCGTTCAGCAACCCGCCGTCGAACCAGTGCTGGAAACCGCTGGCGAGCAGCCCGAGCTGCCGCCGATGCCGCTGCCGACCCCGGACAGCGTGGTGCCGGATGCGCCGGAGTGGGCCGCCGCGCCGATTCCCGAGCCGTCCGTCGCCGACGTCGATGCCGCTACGCCGGGCATGGACATGGACGACGAACCGCCGCTGGATGAAGACTACATCGAGCCGGATATGGATTCGGCCTACAGCTACCTCGACGAACTGGCCAGCGAACACGCCGCCGATCCAGAACCTGAGCCCGAGCCGGAACCTGCCGCCGCACCGGCCACCGGTCTGGCCCTGCAATGGCTGGAGCTGTTCCCGAAACTGCCGATTTCCGGCATGACCGGCAGCATCGCCGCCAACTGCACGTTGATTGCGGTCGACGGCGATCACTGGCTGATGCACCTTGATCCGGCTCACAGTGCCCTGTTCAACGCCACGCAACAGCGTCGTCTCAACGACGCGTTGAACCAGTTCCACGGGCGCACGCTGACGCTGACCATCGAGCTGATCAAGCCTGAGCAGGAAACCCCGGCCCAGGCCGCCTCGCGCCGCCGCGCCAATCGCCAGCGTGAGGCGGAGGAATCGATCCACGGTGATCCGTTCATCCAGCAGATGGTTCAGCAGTTCGGCGCGGTGGTGCGAAGCGATACTATTGAACCTGTCGACGCCTTGGTCACCCAAGGCTAATAACTGAAGGTGCTCGGCCAAGATGGCCGGGCGCTGTTTTATCCAAGTACGTTTGAGGTGATTCCCATGATGAAAGGTGGCATGGCCGGCCTGATGAAGCAGGCGCAGCAGATGCAGGAAAAAATGGCCAAGATGCAGGAAGAACTGGCCAACGCCGAAGTCACCGGCAAGGCCGGCGGCGACATGGTCACCGTGGTGATGACCGGTCGTCACGACGTTAAAAGCGTGAGCATCGACCCAAGCCTGGTCGAAGGCCTGAGCGAAGACGACAAAGAGATGCTGGAAGCCGTGGTCGCTGCCGCCGTCAACGACGCCGTGCGCAAGATCGAAGCCAACAGCCAGGAAAAAATGGGCAGCATGACCGCCGGCATGAACCTGCCAGCGGGTATGAAACTGCCATTCTGATTCGCCTTTGGGCGGCAGATGAGCTACACAAAATGCCAGGCGTCGTGCCTGGCATTTTTGTTTCTGCGCGGCGCGGATCGTTCCTGCGCTCTGCGTGGGAATGCCTCTGGGGACGCTCCGCGTTCCAGCTAGCGATTGGGACGCGGAGCGTCCCGGGCTGCATTCCCACGCAGAGCGTGGAAACGATCAGTGGGAGCGCGCCTCGGTCAAAACTGCAGAAACATCGAACACACCACCGCTACCAAGGTCTGCTCCCTATACACCGAATTCCCCATTCACAGGAGACGCTGACATGTCCGACCCTCTCACCCTCAATCAACGCTTCGTCCTCGCCTCGCGCCCGACCGGCGCGCCGACCCCGGAGAACTTTCGTCTCGAGCGCGAGGCGCTGCCGGATCTGCAGGACGGTCAGGTATTGCTGAAAACCCTGTACCTGTCGCTTGACCCGTACATGCGCGGGCGTATGAGCGACGCACCGTCCTACGCTGCGCCAGTGCAAATCGGCGAAGTCATGACTGGCGGCGCGGTCAGCCGGGTCGAGCAGTCCAATCACCCGAAATTCCACACCGGTGATCTGGTGGTTGGCGCCACCGGTTGGCAGAGCCACAGCATCAGCGACGGCCGCAACATCATGCCGATCCCGGCCGGCCTGCCGAGCCCGTCGATGGCCCTCGGCGTACTGGGCATGCCGGGCATGACCGCCTACATGGGCCTGATGGACATCGGCCAGCCGAAAGAGGGCGAAACCCTGGTGGTGGCTGCGGCATCCGGCGCCGTCGGCTCGGTGGTCGGGCAAGTGGCGAAGATTAAAGGTCTGCGCGCGGTCGGCGTGGCCGGTGGTGCCGAGAAGTGCAAATACGTCGTTGAGGAGCTGGGTTTTGATGCCTGCATCGACCACAAGGCCGATGACTTTGCCGAGCAACTGGCCAAGGCCTGTCCCAACGGCATCGACATTTACTACGAGAACGTCGGCGGCCATGTCTTCGACGCGGTCGTGCCGTTGCTCAACCCCAAGGCGCGCATCCCGTTGTGCGGCCTGATCGCCGGCTACAACGCCGCCGAGGCGCCGACCGGCCCGGATCGCCTGCCGATGCTGCAACGCACTTTGCTCACCAAGCGTGTGCGTATTCAGGGCTTCATCGTCTTCGACGATTACGGTGATCGTCAGCCGGAATTCATCAGCCACATGGTGCCGTGGGTACGCGACGGCAAGGTGAAATTCCGCGAGGACGTGGTCGAAGGCCTGGAGCAGGCGCCCGAGGCGTTCATCGGTCTGCTGGAAGGGCGCAACTTCGGCAAACTGGTGGTCCGGGTCGCCCAGGACTGAGGATTTGACGCTGGCCAGAGGCGCGGGTATAAACCGCGTCTCGTTGTTTAGTCGGACTGTTTACCCATGAGCTTCAGCCCTTTGATTCGCCAACTGATCGACGCTCTGCGCACCTTGCCAGGCGTGGGTCAGAAAACCGCTCAGCGCATGGCGTTGCAGTTGCTCGAACGTGATCGCAGCGGTGGTACCCGTCTGGCCCAAGCCTTGAGCCAGGCCATGGAAGGCGTCGGCCATTGCCGCCAATGCCGCACGCTGACCGAAGACGATCTGTGCCCGCAATGCGCCGACCCGCGCCGCGATGACACGCTGCTTTGCGTAGTCGAAGGGCCGATGGACGTTTATGCGGTGGAGCAGACCGGCTTCCGTGGCCGCTATTTCGTGCTCAAGGGGCACTTGTCGCCGCTGGATGGCCTGGGGCCGGAAGCGATCGGTATTCCGCAACTGATGGCGCGGATAGAAGAGGCGGGGACTTTTACCGAAGTCATCCTCGCCACCAACCCGACAGTGGAAGGCGAGGCGACGGCGCACTACATCGCGCAGTTGCTCAACAACAAAGGCCTGGTCGCCTCGCGGATTGCACACGGCGTGCCGCTGGGCGGTGAGCTGGAGCTGGTCGACGGCGGCACGCTGGCGCATTCGTTTGCCGGGCGTAAACCGATTTCCCTCTAAAAATCAAAAGATCGCAGCCTTCGGCAGCTCCTACAGGGAACGCATTCCAATGTAGGAGCTGCCGAAGGCTGCGATCTTT
>NZ_WBRZ01000055.1:0-23962 GCF_008923895.1 Pseudomonas sp. GXM4 | reverse complement strand
ATATGTGTTCACCAGATGAACCTGTGGGAGCTGGCTTGCCAGCGATAGCGGTCTGTCAGTTGCCGGACCGGTCGAACTTCTCCGGATCTTCATCCTCCGGCAGTTCTTTCACGGTTTTTTCCGGATGCGCTGTGGTATGCGCCGGGCTGTTGGGTTCAGGGCGGGTCGGAATCGGGTCGAAGCCGCCCTGCTCTTCACTGGGGAATTTCGGATCGTTCATGAGGCACCTCGCAACGAGTCGATGGTTTGCAGACTCTGCACATTGGAGGTGCCGTGGGTGGTCGCCGTTCCCTTTGGATGGCGACCACGGGTCAGGTAATTATTGCCCGGTCAGCGGCTGCCCGGCCAACCGGGCGACGATCTGCTCCTTGACGATCACGCGCTTCTCTTTGAGCTTCTTCAATTCGTCATCACTGGGGGCGTCTGACTGGGCGTTCTCGGCCTCGACCACTTCAGCATCCACCTCGAAATACTTGTTGAGCAGCGAATCCAGCTTCGCATCCTCGGAGCGTTTTTGCTCGATCTCTTCCTTTTTGCAGCCCAGGTCCTGATACAGATCATGTGAAACCGGCATGAAACACCTCCATCAAATTGATCGACAACCAGCGCGACCGATGCGCTGACTCATTATCAGCATGGCCTTGCGCAATGGCTTCTGTCGACACCCTGTCAGACCAGCGGTTGCCGTTCGTCGCCCTGTCGTAAATGCGATAAAACCTTTGGCTTGTGCTTTCGCTCCATTGGACAACGCTCACAAAAACCTGCGTGGAGATACCCAATGGACGGATTCAACCTGCGTCATCTCGCTCTGGCTGTTGCACTGTCTGCCGGCATGGGCAGCGCCTTTGCCGCGACCGACAATGACTTTGTCGATAACGCCGCCGCCGGTGGCATCGCTGAAATCGAAACCAGCCGCCTGGCGCTGGAAAAAAGCCAGTCAGCTGACATCAAAGCCTTTGCCAATCAGATGATCACCGATCACAGCAAGGCCAACGATGAGCTGGCAGCAATTGCCAAGGCCAACGACATCGAAGTCCCGGACACCACCACCCTGGTCAAACAGGCCAAGGAAAAAATTCTCGACATGCGCGATGAATCCTTCGATGCGGCCTACGCCAACAACCAGGTCAAGGCTCACGAAGAAACCATCGAGCTGTTCAAGAAACAGGCAAACACCGTGACCGATGACAAGGCCAAAGGCGCCACTGAACTGAAAGCGTTCGCGCAGAAGATGCTGCCAGCGCTGGAAAAACACTTGGCCCACGCCAAAGAGCTGCAAGCCAAACATCCGAGCAAGTAACCGCCCGGCAATAAAAAGGCCGCATCCTTCGATGCGGCCTTTTTGCGTTTCAGCGATCAACCGCCATCGGTGTCGATATCGGCGTCGGTGCTCTCGCCCGGTTCAGGACGGTCCGGGTCAGGCTTGAAGCCAGGGCTGAAGTCGTTGCTGTTGTCATTGTGATGCTGCTTCTGATCGACCTCCGCAGCCGCGCTGTCCGCCTGTCCTTGTTCAGCCGGCGCGGGGGTATTTTGTCCCGGTGTCTGCGGGTCGATGGCCGGGTCGTTGCGGTTAATTGACTCTGAGGACTGATTTTGCTGTTGCGGCGCTTGCTCGCTCATATCCACCTCATTCATAGTCCTGCCTCCTTCTTCCAGCACGACTGGAAAACGTCGGGCATGCAGATTCGAAGCCTGACGCCGTAGATTCGTTCAAAAGATCGCTGCCTGTTGCCACGCCGACTAGAGTTACCGGGGCCTTCGACGCGGCAGGCAGAAAAATTCGCTTCTTAATGAACAACTATTTCAAGCGGCAAATGTCAGTCAATTCGCGCCGGTCATTTCACTGAGCCGGCACCATTACGTAACGGAGCGACACGCACATGGCAGCACTGCAGAACAGCACAGTTGAAGCAATCAGGAACAACCAGGCTCAACTGCTGAGCGAATGGACCAAACGCCTCGAAGCCAGCGGCGCCACGCGCAACCTCAAGGAACATGACCTCGCTCAGCAAACCCGCGACTTGCTCGGCCTGCTGCTGGCCGGTCTGGAAAACGGCAACGGCAGCAAGATTGCCGCCGCAGGCTGGGAAGACACCCGTCAGTTCCTTGAAAAGCTGTCGCAGAGCCGCGCCCTGCTCGGCCAGGATTCCCAGCAAACCGCCAACTTCATCTTCGCCTTGAAAGGTCCGCTGTTCGCCCTGCTGCAAAACCATTATCAGGACCAGCCGGCACTGCTCGCCGAGCAACTGCTGGAAGTTTCCGAACTGCTCGACACGGTCGGCATGCACACCATCGGCACCTTCCAGAAATCCCGTGAAGCGGTGATCAAGCGTCAGCAGGAAGAATTGCTGGAACTGTCGACGCCGGTGGTCAAGCTGTGGGATGGCGTCCTCGCCCTGCCAATGATTGGCACACTCGATTCGCAACGCACCCAGGTAGTCATGGAATCGCTGCTGCAACGCATCGTCGACACCGGTTCCGAGATCGCCATCATCGACATCACCGGCGTGCCGACCGTCGACACCCTGGTTGCCCAGCACCTGCTGAAAACCGTGACCGCGATTCGCCTGATGGGCGCTGATTGCATCATCAGCGGCGTGCGTCCGCAGATCGCCCAGACCATCGTTCACCTCGGTCTGGATCTGCAAGGCGTTGTGACCAAGGCCAACCTGGCCGACGCCTTGAAACTGGCCCTGACTCGCCTGGGCATCAGCCTCGGCAAAGCGGTCTGAGCCGATGGAACGTATTCCGATTCTTCAAATGGGCGATTTGCTGCTGGTGACCATTCAGGTCGACATGCACGACCAGCTCGCCATGACCCTGCAGGACGATCTGTCCGAGCGCATCAGCCGGACCTCGGCCCGTGGGGTGCTGATCGACATCTCGGCGCTGGACATGGTCGACTCGTTCATCGGGCGCATGATCGGCACCATCTCGGGGTTGTCGAAAATCATGGACGCCGAAACCGTGCTGGTCGGCATGCAGCCGGCCGTGGCGATCA
This sequence comes from Pseudomonas sp. GXM4, assembly GCF_008923895.1. Classification (NCBI taxonomy): domain Bacteria; kingdom Pseudomonadati; phylum Pseudomonadota; class Gammaproteobacteria; order Pseudomonadales; family Pseudomonadaceae; genus Pseudomonas; species Pseudomonas sp. GXM4. The sequence goes on along the minus strand of NZ_WBRZ01000055.1, from coordinate 20,961 downwards.
CGCTCGTTGAGCTGGGCATGACCTTGCCGGGCGTCAGCACCGCCCTCAACGTCGAACGCGGAATGAAACTGCTGCAGGATCGAGTACGCCTGCAATGACCGTGCGCAGCAGTGGTACTCAACCCATCCTGATCGAACAGGACGTGGTACTGGCCCGCCAGACCACGCGCAAGCTCGCCACCGAATGCGGCATGCGCCTGATCGACCTGACCAAACTGGTCACCGCCGTCAGCGAGCTGGCGCGTAACACCATGGTCTATGGCGGCGGCGGCGACATGGATTGGCAGATCCTCGAGGAAAACGGCCGGGTCGGTTTGCGCATCACCTTCCGCGACGAAGGCCCGGGCATCCCCGACATCAAACTGGCGATGACCGACGGCTGGACTTCCGGCAGCGGACTAGGCCTCGGCCTGACCGGCGCCAAACGTCTGGTCAATGAATTCGAACTCGACACTGAGCCCGGCAAAGGCACGCGCATTACGATCACACGATGGACATGAATATCACCGGGTCGTTGACCCAGGTTCTGCCGATCGAGGACAGCAGCCAGATCGGCCACGCCCGGCGCACCGCGCAGAAACTCGCCGAGCAGCATGGCTTCGACGAAAACGATGCCGGCCGCGTGGCACTGGTCGCGACGGAACTGGCAAGCAACGTGCTCAAGCATGCCCAGCGCGGCGAGTTTCATCTGCGTGTGCTGACTCGTCCGGATAACGGTTTCGGCATCGAAATGCAGACCGTGGATCGGGCGCAGGGCTTTGATCTGGATGCCTGTCTGGCGGATGGCTTTTCCACTGGCGGCACACAAGGCATCGGCCTCGGCGCCGTATCGCGGCAGACCAATGTCTTCGATGTCTACGCAGACCACCGTGGCGCGGTGTTGCTGGCGCGAATTTTTCCGCGCAGCGATCGTCAGGCCGATATCCGCTTCGGCGTCAGCCAGCATTCGCTGCATACCGATCCAGCCTGCGGCGATGTCTGGCATCTGACGTATGAAGGCTCGCGGATCAGCGCGCTGGTGGTCGATGGCCTCGGTCATGGCGAAGACGCCGAGCGCGCAGGCCTGGCCGGGGCGCAGGCATTCGCCCGGGCACCGTTTGCCGATCCAGTGGTATTGATGGAAGACCTGCATCAGGAAATGCTCGGCACCCGCGGCGGCGCCGTCGCTTTCGCGCAGTTCGACAGCCAGCGCGATGGCCTGACGTTCGCCGGTGTCGGTAACATTGGCGCCAGCTTGCTGGACCCGGCAAAGTCACGCGGGCTGGCCTCGCACCCCGGCATCGTTGGCGGCCAGTACCGTAAAGCCAAACCCTTTGACTATGCTCACGTGAACGGACATTTATTGATCATGTACAGCGACGGCTTACAGTCCCGTTGGAATCTCAAAGACTACCCCGGCCTGGTGCATCGCCATCCGTCCGTGATAGCCAGCGTCCTGCACCGCGACTTCTGTCGTGGTCGCGATGACGTGACGGTACTGGTCGTTGCTCTGGAGGCCGCCCATGGCTGAATCGACTACCTTGAGCCATGCCGAACAGGCGGCGCTCATCGCTCAGTTGCAGCGCGAAACCACTGCCCTGCGCGAAGAGCTCGATGAAACCAACCAGGGCGTGCTGGCGCTGTACGCCGAGCTCGACACCCAGGCTGAAGAACTGCGTCAGGCATCGGATCTCAAGAGCCGTTTCCTGTCGTACATGAGCCACGAATTTCGTACGCCATTGGGCTCGATCCTGAGCATCAACAGTCTGCTCGCTGACGAACTGGACGGCCCGCTCAGCCCTGAACAGCACAAGCAGGTAGCCTTCGTCAGCACCGCTGCCCGCGAGCTCAGCGACATGGTTGATGACCTGCTCGATCTGGCGAAGATCGAAGCCGGGCGCATCAGTATCTCGCCAGCCTGGTTCGACATGTTCGACCTGTTTTCGGCCCTGCGCGGGATGTTCCGGCCAATCGTCGATGCTTCGGCGGTGGATCTGATCTTCGAAGAGCCGCTGGGTCTGCCGCGCCTGTATACCGATGACAAGAAGCTCGGGCAGATCCTGCGCAACTTCATTTCCAACTCGCTGAAATTCACCACCCGTGGCGAAGTTCGCGTGTCGGCGCGACTGGAAGGTGAAGACAAGGTGCGCTTTGCCGTCAGCGACACCGGCATCGGCATCGCGGCCGAGTTGCATGACACGCTGTTCGAAGACTTCTCCCAAGTCGATTCGCCATTGCAGAAACGTCTGCGCGGCACCGGTCTGGGTCTGTCACTATGCAAGCGTTTTGCCGCCCTGCTCGGCGGTGAAGTCGGGGTAGACAGTACGCCGGGCGTGGGCTCGACGTTCTTTGTCATCATCCCGCTGGCAATCGCTCTGGAGAACGTCGATGAATCGTGACATCCGCCTGTTGATCGTCGATGACAACGTCGCCACCCGTTACGCACTGCGTCGGCGCCTGGAGCGCCACGGCTACACAGTGCTCGAAGCCGGCACCGGCAGCGACGGCCTGGCCCTGATCGAGAGCGAAGCCCTCGATGCGTTGATCCTCGACGTCAACCTGCCGGACATGAGCGGTTTCGACATCGTCCGCTTGTTGCGCGCCGACCCGGGCACCGCGCTGCTGCCGGTGATTCATGTGTCAGCGGCGTCGATCCAGACCGGCGACATCATCACCGGCCTCAACGCGGGCGCCGATGCCTATCTGATTCACCCGGTCGACCCCGATGTGCTCTTGGCGACGCTGCGTACCCTGCTGCGGGTGCGCGACACGGAAAATGCCCTGCGCGAAAGCGAGGCGCGTTTCCGCGAGATCTTCGCTAACGTCTCGGCGCCGATCGCGGTGCTCGATGCCAATCTGAAAGTGCATGAGTGCAATCACGCATTCGCCCAATTGATCGTCGATAACCGCGATCCGCAGGCGCTGCGTGAATGCTTCGCCGAAGATCAATGCTCGATCCTCGATGAACTGCGTCTGCGCCTGGTCGACGGCGAGCGCTGGAAAGGCACGCTGAACATGCGCGTGCAGGGCGAGATTCGCGAGACGCAATGGCAGATTTCGCCGTATCGCACGCCAGAGCTGAGCCTGGTGTTCGTCGAGGACGTCACCGAACACCGCCACCGCGAGCGCTCGCATCTGGCGCGACTGGATGACACCACCACGCAGCTGGCCAAGGAAGTCGCCGAGCGCGTGCACGCCGAAGCGCAATTGCTGCAAGTGCAGAAAATGGATGCGCTGGGCAAGCTCACCGGCGGTATCGCCCACGACTTCAACAACCTGCTCACCGGGATCATCACCAGCCTGGAACTGATCCAGAAACGCGTGGCCGATGAGCGTCTGGACAAGGTGCAGTTCTATACCGAAGCAGCGCTGAATTCAGCGATGAGCGCGGCCTCGCTGACCCATCGTCTGCTGGCATTTGCCCGTCAGCAGCCACTGGATACGCGCCCGGTGGACATCAACGAGCATGTCCGCTCGCTGGAAGAATTGCTGGTGCGCACCATCGGCGAGCGCATCACCCTCAAGCTGGAACTGACCAACAAACCGGCGATTGCGCTGGTCGACCCGGTACAGCTGGAAAGCGCCGTGCTCAACCTGGTGATCAACGCCCGCGATGCCCTGCCCTCCGGCGGCAATATCTGGGTCAATACTTACGCCGCTTATTCCCATGGCGATCCGAATCTGGCCGATGGCGCGTACGTGGCGCTGTCGGTACGCGACGACGGCACCGGCATTGAACACAACGTGATCGACAAGGTGTTCGAGCCGTTCTTCACTACCAAGCCGCTGGGCCAGGGCACCGGGCTTGGTCTGTCGACGATTTACGGCTTTGCCCGTCAGTCCGGCGGTGACGCGCACATTCGTAGCGTCGCCCGGCGTGGCACCGAAGTGACCATCATGCTGCCCGGCACCAACGACCCGACCGGGGCCGACGCGCCTGTGCCGGTGCCTGACGCCAAAGGCAGTGGCGAGCATGTGCTGATCGTCGAGGACATGGCCACGGTGCGCTTGTTCGTTACCGAAGTGCTGGAAGACGCCGGCTATCGCTGCACGCAAGCGGCGGATATCGAATCGGCGCTGGAGCGCTTGCAGAACGACCCGTCGATCGACCTGCTGTTGACCGACGTCGGCTTGCCGCGCATGAGCGGCCGTGAACTGGCGGATGTTGCCCGTGGCTGGCACGAGGGGCTGCCGATCCTGTTCATGACCGGCTACGCCGAAACCGCGCTCAACCGCCAGGTCTTCCTCGGCACCGGCATGGACATGCTGGTCAAACCGTTCCAGATCAGCGAACTGCTCGACAAGGTCCGCCGCACGCTGGATGGCGCCTGAACTGGCGTCATCGCTGGCAAGTCAGCTCCCACAGGGGGCATCAGTGTGCGCACACTTTCGGCAACAACTTCAATTCCTGTGGGAGCTGGCTTGCCAGCGATGGCGGCCAGCAAGGCGCTGCAGTCATCGGCTCAAAGCCCGAGCCAGAAACGGCGCAGTCTTGCTCTTCTTGCTGGTGGCGACTTTCTGCGGTGTGCCGGCGGCGACAATCCTGCCGCCCTGATCGCCGGCTCCTGGGCCGATGTCGATCACCCAGTCGCTCTGCGCGACGACACGCATTTCGTGTTCGACCACAATCACCGTGTGCCCCGCCGTCACCAGCGTATCCAGCTGCTCGAGCAGTCGATCGACATCTCGCGAATGCAATCCAGTAGTCGGTTCATCCAACACATACAAGGTCGCGCCACGCTGGTTGCGCTGCAATTCGGTCGCCAGTTTGATCCGCTGCGCCTCACCGCCGGAGAGCTCCGTGGCCGGTTGTCCCAGGCGCAGATAACCCAGGCCGATATCGCGCAGCACTTCCAGCGAACGACGAATCCCTGCCTGCTCGGCAAACACGGACACCGCCTCATCGACAGTCAGTTGCAGCACCTGAGCGATGCTCAAGCCCTGCCAGAGAATCGCCAGCGTCTGCGGGTTATACCGCGCGCCATGACAGGTCGGGCACGGCGCATACACGCTGGGCATGAACAGCAATTCCACACTGACGAACCCCTCACCCTCGCAAGTAGCGCAACGGCCCTTGGCGACGTTGAAGGAAAACTGCCCGGCGTCATAGCCCGCCGCTTGTGCCTCAGGTGTCGCGGCGAACAGCTTGCGCACGTTGTCGAACAAACCGGTGTAAGTCGCCAGATTGGAGCGCGGCGTGCGTCCGATGGGTTTCTGATCAACCTGCACCAGGCGTTTGATCGACTCCAGGCCGGCGCTGATCTGCCCGGTGCTGGGCGGCGGCGTGTCATCTTCCAGACTCGGTTCTTCCGACTCGGCCTCGGCCACTGGACGGCCCAACTGCGCGCCGACCAGTTCCAGCAAGGCCTGACTGACCAGACTCGATTTGCCAGAACCCGATACGCCGGTCACCGAGGTGAAGCAGCCCAAGGGGAATTCGGCGCTGAGATTATTCAGGTTGTTGCGGGTGACGCCGTCGAGCTTCAGCCACACGCTCGGCTTGCGTGCGGCGCGCTCAGGGCGCTGGTTTTCCGCGAATAGATAAGCGCGGGTCTGCGAGTCTGCAATATCAGCAAGTCCCGCAGGCGGACCGCTGTACAACACGCGGCCGCCCTTTTCGCCCGCCGCCGGGCCGACGTCGATCAGCCAGTCGGCACGGCGCATGGTTTCGACATCGTGCTCGACCACAAACAGCGTGTTGCCTTCAGCCTTCAAGCGCTGCAACGCCTCGAACAACGCCTCGCCATCCGCCGGATGCAGACCGGCAGACGGTTCGTCCAGGACATAAATCACCCCGAACAGCTGCGAACCCAATTGCGTGGCCAGGCGCAAACGCTGCAACTCGCCAGACGACAGCGTCGGTGTACTGCGTTCCAGCGCCAGATACCCCAGCCCGAGATCGGTCAGGGTGCTGACCCGCTCCAGCAAATCCTCAGCAATGCGTTGCGCCGCCAAGCGTTTTTCCAGCGACAGGTTCGGCGTGTGGCGCACGTCCGGTGCGCTGGCATGCCCGCTGGCGCCATGGGCGACCCGCTGCTGACGCGCCTCGCGGGTTTGCGCATGGCTGAGGGTGTCGCCGCTCTCCTCGGCCTGTTCCAGATAATTTGCTGCTGCTACAGGCCGCAGCACTTCGGCCACTTGCAGCAACGGCATCTGCGACAACTCGCCAATGTCGTAGCCGGCAAAGGTCACCGACAACGCCTCGCGCTTGAGCCGTTTGCCCTCGCACAACGGGCACGGGCTGCCGCGCATGAACTGTGAAACACGCTTCTTCATCAGCGCACTTTGCGAGTGAGTGAAGGTGTGCAGGATGTAGCGCCGCGCGCCAGTGAAGGTGCCCTGATAACTCGGTTCCATTTTGCGTTTGAGGGCGACGCGGGTTTCTTCCGGGGTCAGCCCGGCGTACACCGGCACCGTCGGCGTTTCCTCAGTGAAGAGAATCCAGTCGCGCTGCTTTTTCGGCAGTGTCTTCCACGGAATATCGACATCAATGCCCATGGTCACGAGGATGTCGCGCAGGTTCTGCCCCTGCCACGCCAAGGGCCACGACGCCACGGCGCGCTGGCGGATGGTCAGGTTCGGGTCCGGCACCATCAGCGCTTCGGTCACTTCATAGACGCGGCCAAGTCCGTGACACTCCGGGCAGGCGCCCTGGGGTGTGTTCGGTGAAAAGTCTTCGGCATACAGCATCGGCTGCCCCGGCGGATAACTGCCGGCGCGGGAATAGAGCATGCGGATCAGGCTCGACAACGTCGTCACGCTGCCCACCGACGAACGCGCGCTCGGCGTGCCGCGCTGCTGTTGCAAAGCGACGGCGGGCGGCAGTCCTTCGATGGAATCGACATCCGGCACGCCGACCTGATCGATCAGCCGCCGCGCGTACGGCGCCACCGATTCGAAATACCGCCGCTGGGCCTCGGCATACAGCGTGGAAAACGCCAGCGACGACTTGCCCGAACCCGAGACGCCGGTGAACACCACCAGCGCATCACGCGGAATATCGACATCAACGTTCTTCAGGTTATGTTCGCGGGCGCCGCGCACACGAACCATGCCGGCGGGTGCTTTGGAATTGCGCTTGGAAATCATCGGCCTGCCTTTTTTGAAAAACCGGGGCAGCGCTCGGCTTCAGGTGCCGAGCACCTCGCAAATCATCTGCAGCAAAGCTTGCGGGCTGTAGGGTTTGCCGAGCAAATGGGTATCGGGGCTAAGCTGGTGGTCGCGGGAAATGATGTCGCGGGTATGCCCGGAAGTGAACAGCACCGGCACCGGCGGCGTCTGCACCTTGGCCCAGGCAGCGAGATCGGAGCTCTTGATCAGTCCGGGCATGACCACGTCGGTGAAGATCAGATCGATCTCGATGCCTTCCAGCAACATCTGCATGGCCAGGTCGCCATTGCACGCGGTCATCACCCGATAGCCTTCCTCGCGCAGCAACTCCACCGCCGAAGCGCGCACCGCGTCATTGTCTTCCACCACCAGAATGGTTTCGTGGCCGCCGCTCTTGCGTTCGCCGACACTGGCGGTCTCTTCGCGAACCGGACGCAGACTGCGCGGGAAATACAACTGCACCCGCGTGCCTTCGCCGAGCTTGCTGTCGATCTCGACGTGGCCGCCACTCTGTTTGACGAAGCCGAACACCATGCTCAAACCGAGCCCGGTGCCCTGGCCGTCGGCCTTGGTGGTGAAGAACGGTTCGAAGACCTGTTCCAGCATTTGTGGGGCAATACCCACGCCGGTGTCGGTGACCGCCACGCGAACATACTCACCGGCCGCTATGCCCTTGCCGGCGCAGTATTCGCTGTCCAGGCAGACATTGGCGGCACTGAGGCCGATGACGCCCTCGCCCTTCATCGCGTCGCGGGCGTTGATCGCCAGATTGAGAATCGCGTTTTCCAGTTGGTTGCGGTCGACATTGATATGCCACGGCTGCGGCGGCAACTGCACGTCGATCTGAATGGTTTCGCCCAAGGCGCGTTGCAGCAACTCGCCGACGCCTTCGAAAATCTGTTCGGGGTTGCACACGGCGGGTGAAAGCGGTTGCCGCCGGGCAAACGCGAGCAATTGTGAAGACAGTTTGGCCCCGCGCTCGACCGCCGCCAGCGAAGCCCCGACCCGGCGCTGCACGTTGGCATTGTTGGGCTCGTGCCGAGCGAGCAGATGCAGGTTGCCGGCGATGACTTGCAGCAGATTGTTGAAGTCATGGGCAACGCCACCGGTCAGGCCGCCAATGGCTTCGAGTTTCTGCGACTGGCGAAGTTGTTCTTCAGCCGCCAGCCGCGCATTCACCTCAGCGGCCACGCGCTGTTCGAGGTTACGGGTGAATTTGAGCAGCGACTCTTCAGCATTCTTGCGCTCATGAATATCGATCAGCACGCCGGGGAAGCGAAACGGCCTTCCGTCTTCATCGAACTCGCAGGCACCACTGGCCAGCACCCACAGATATTGGCCATCGCCGCGCTGTACACGGTACTCGGCGTTGTAGGGCTCGCCAGTGCGCACACAATGGGCGACCCGCTCCTGGACCCATTGGTGGTCGTCGGGATGAATGCGCGATTCGGCGATCTCTTGTTGCAGATCGCTCAGGTCCTGATCCGGCGGATAGGAAAAGGTGCGGGCGAAACGTTCGTCAGCGGAGAAGCGATTGTTCTTGATGTCCCAGACAAACGAGCCAAGCAGTGCGCCGGCATTCAGCGCCAGACGCACGCGCTCGTTGTCGGCGCGATAGGCATCTTCGGCCGCCTGACGCAGGCGCTCGGAATGCACCAGTTCGGTGGTTTCGACCACCATCGCCATGACGCCGCCGGGCACGCCTTCGTCGTTGGCCACCGGGCTGTAATACAAGTCCATCCAGACGTCTTCGGGCACGCCGTCGCGCAGCAATACCAGCTCTTTGTTGCGATAGGACAAGGTGCCACCGGCCAGACAGGTGTCAACAACGTGACGGTTGAACTCGGCGACTTCCGGCCAGCCCAGCTCAACCGGGACGCCAAGCAGATAGGGGTGGCGGCCGCCGGCGAATTCGGAATAAGCGTCGTTGTAGATCATGTAGCCGGCGTGCCCCCACAGCATCACCATCGGCAGCGGCGAAGCCAGCATCAGTTGCACGGTATTGCACAGGCTGGCCGGCCATTGGGCGAGCGCGCCCAGTTCGGTGTGGCTCCAGTCGAACGCACGGATGCGTTCGGCCATTTCGCCTTTCCAGCCTTCACAGCCGTGGCTTTCGGATAAAAACTGCATCGCCTGACTCAGTGTCCTTTTTTGCGGTTTTCCGATCTATCGCAACGCTACAACGACGCGACGCCCGTGTGTTTCGAGGCTGTGAAAACGCATTGGTTTCATCGCAGGTATAGCTGATTTGCGACGCAGAGCCATTCAGACGCCAATCAAGTGCTTGAGTGGGTGATAGCCGGTTTTCATTTTCGCCGCGACGTCGAGGATCGCCTTCTCGATTCCGTTGAGGTGCGTACAGGTCAGTTCGATCGCGGCGCTCTGATCGCCGGCTTCGATGTACTCGAGCAAACGCAGGTGTTCATCGTCGCGGCAGGCTTGATGACTGTCATCATCGAGCGCGGCGGCATATAGCGAGGCCCGCGAGATCAGCTTCTGGAACCAGTCGAGCAGTACCGGATTGTTCAGGCTGCGCGCCAGTTTGAGGTGGAACTCGCCGAGCAGATGGATCAGTCGTTCATGGTCGCCGGCAGCATGCGCGGCATCTTCCAGTAACAAGTGCTCGCGCAGGTCCTGCATGGCAACGCTGTCTTTACGCCGGCACAGTTCGGTGACGATGCCGATCTCGATCAGCCGCCGGGTTTCGAACAACGAACGCAGCTCTGCGTCACTGGGCAGCGACACCGAAGCGCCTTTGTTGGGCTCGGTGGTGACCAGACCATCGGCTTCCAACTGCTTGAGCGCAGCACGCACCGAGGTGCGACTGACATTGAACAGCTCGGCCAGCGAGGCCTCGCCCAGCTTCATGCCCGGGCGCAACGAACGCTTGCTGATCGCCGCGTAAACCCCTTGGTAGACGCGGTCGACCGTGGTTTCCAGCTTTTTTTCGCTCATTCGAACACTCCTTTGGCGTCGGGCAATTCATCCTGGCAGTGGCTCGCCATGGAGTTGATCGGGTTCCCGTACCAGTGTGAAGCGCAGAATATCTGCCTTCGGCCCAAAGGTGCAGCCTTTTGATTTATCTCGATTTTGAATAAACAGCCAAAACCTGTGGGAGCGGGCCTGCTCGCGAAGGCGGCGGCACAGTCAACATTGTCATTGCCTGAGACTGCGCTTTCGCGAGCAGGCTCGCTGCCACACTGATACGGGGCAGATCGACCATCTTCATCGCAACCAAAATCCCTGTGGGAGCGAGCTTGCTCGCGAAGGCGGCGGTACATTCAACATCGTCATCGCCTGACACTGCGCTTTCGCGAGCAGGCTCGCTCCCACACGGGTCAGTGGAAATCGCGGCTCTGCACATGAATGCCATTGAGCAGCGGGCTCAGGTCGCTCATGCGCCCGGCGATCAAGTGACGCACATCGCCTTCGCGTTCCCAGCGGCCGTCGACCTTGAGCAATTGCGACCCCACCAGCACTTGGCGCTGACGCTCGGCCAGGTCACGCCAGACCACCACGTTGACGTTGCCGAACTCGTCTTCCAGGGTCACGAACGTCACCCCGCTGGCCGTACCGGGTCGCTGTCGGCCGGTGACCAGCCCGGCCACGCTGACCGGCCGGCCATGTTCGATATCCATCAATTCGCGCGAGCTGCGGCAGCGCCGGGCCTGCAACTCGCCACGCAACAATGCCAACGGGTGCGGCCCCAGCGTCGTCCCCACCGTGGCGTAATCAGCATGCAAGTCTTCGCCAACGCTGGGTTTGGGCAAGACAATTTTGACTTCTTCCTCGTTGGGCAAACCGGCGAACAGGCCGAGTTGTTTCTGCACCCCGGCCACTTCCCAACGCGCACGATGGCGATGCCCGGCCAGACCGCGCAAGGCCCCGGAGTCTGCCAGCAAGGCCTGCGCACGACTGTCGAGGGCGGCGCGCTCGCCCAAATCGGCAACATCGGCAAACGCCCCGTGGCGGCGCGCGGCTTCGATGCGCCGGGCATCTTCTTCGCGAAACCCCTTGATCATGCGCAGGCCCATGCGAATCGCCGGTTGCCCGGCACTCAGCGGCTCGAGGCTGCAATCCCAGTCACTGGCGCGCACGTCCACCGGACGGATCTGCAATTGGTGCCGCCGCGCGTCCTGCAGAATCTGGTCCGGGCTGTAAAAGCCCATCGGCCAACTGTTGATCAGTGCACAGGCGAAGGCCGCTGGCTCGTGACACTTGAGCCAGCAACTGGCGTAGGTCAGCAAGGCGAAACTGGCGGCGTGGGATTCGGGGAAGCCGTAACTGCCGAAGCCCTTGATCTGCTCGAAGATCTGCGCAGCGAATTCGGGTGTGTAGCCGTTCTTTTTCATGCCGGCGGCGAGGCGTTCCTTGTGCGGCTCCAGTCCGCCATGGCGTTTCCAAGCTGCCATCGAGCGGCGCAACTGATCGGCCTCGCCGGGGCTATAGTCGGCAGCGACGATGGCGATCTGCATGACCTGTTCCTGGAACAACGGCACGCCCAGGGTTTTTTTGAGTACGACTTCGAGCGCCGGCGACGGATAGGTTTCCGCCTCTTCATTATTACGTCGGCGCAGATACGGATGAACCATGCCGCCCTGAATCGGCCCGGGCCGGACAATCGCCACTTCAATCACCAGATCGTAGAAGGTCTTTGGCTTCAGGCGCGGCAGCATCGACATCTGCGCCCGCGACTCGATCTGGAACACGCCGACGGTATCGGCGCGGCTGATCATTTCGTAGGTCGGTTTGTCTTCGGCGGGGATCGTCGCGAGCGTCAGGTTCAGATCACGATGCCGGCGCAGCAGGTCGAAGCAGCGGCGAATCGCGCTGAGCATGCCCAAGGCGAGGATATCCACCTTGAGCAGGCCGACCGCATCGAGGTCGTCCTTGTCCCACTGAATGATGGTGCGGTCGGCCATCGCCGCGTTTTCGACCGGCACCAAGGTGTCCAGCGGCTGCTCGGAAATCACAAAACCGCCGGGATGCTGCGACAGATGCCGGGGGAAGCCGATCAGTTGCCCGGTCAGGCTCAGCACCCGGCGCAGCACCGGACTATCCGGGTCGAAGCCGCCTTCACGCAAACGTTCCAGCGGCGGCGTCTCATCGCTCCAGCGCCCGCAGCAGTCGGCCAGCGCGTTGATCTGATCCGGCGGCAGGCCGAGGGCCTTGGCCACATCGCGCACGGCACCGGTGGCGTGATAGGTGCTGACCACCGCCGTCAGCGCCGCACGACGCCGGCCGTAACGGTTGAACACGTATTGCAGGACTTCTTCGCGGCGCTCGTGCTCGAAATCGACATCGATGTCCGGCGGCTCGTTGCGCTCTTTGGACATGAAACGTTCGAACAATAGCGTGGTGCGCTCCGGGTCGATTTCGGTGATGCCCAAGGCATAACACACCGCCGAGTTGGCTGCCGAACCACGGCCCTGACAGAGGATTTTCTGTGTGCGGGCAAAGCGCACCACGTCGTGCACGGTGAGGAAATAGCTTTCGTAGCCGAGCTCGGCGATCAATTGCAGCTCGTCATCGATCTGCTTGAGCACCTTGGCCTGAGGCCCTTTCGGCCAGCGCCAGGCAATGCCCTCCTCGGTCAGATGGCGCAACCATGAACTGGCACTGTGCCCCTCGGGCACCAGCTCTTTCGGGTACTGATAGCGCAGCTCGCTCAGATCGAAGGTGCAGCGGCTGGCCAGTTTTAGCGACGCTTCGAGCAAGTCCGGCGGATACAGGGCGCGCAGCTCATCGAGGCAACGCAAATGCCGCTCGCCATTGGGGTGCAGGCGCAGTCCCGCTTCGGCCACGGGGACGTGATGACGGATCGCGGTCATGGTGTCCTGCAAGGCACGGCGCCCCCGGGCGTGCATGTGCACATCGCCGCTGGCCACGGCTGGAATCTGCAACTCAGCCGCCAGGGCCAACAATGCCGATAGTCGCTGCTGATCGTTCTGCCCGCGATGCAGTTGCACCGTGAGCCACAGGCGGTCGCCGAAGGTTTGTTTCAGCCAGCGCCCTTCTTCCCGGTCATCCACAGAATCCGGCACCCACAACACCAGCAAACCCGGCAGCGCTTCGGCGAAGTCTTCCCGCAGCACCTGATACTGGCCTTTCTGCGTACGCCGCCGAGCCTGGGTGATCAAGCCGCACAAGGCCTGATAACCAGCAAGGTTTTCCACCAGCAGCACCAGTTTCGGGCCGTTGTCGATGCGTATCTCGCTGCCGATGATCAACGGCAACTCAACGGACTTCGCCGCTTGCCACGCACGAACGATCCCGGCCAGGGTACATTCGTCGGTGATCGCCAGCGCCTGATAGCCGTGCTTTTTCGCCCGCTGAAACAGTTCCAGTGCGCTCGAGGCTCCGCGCTGGAAACTGAAGTTCGACAGGCAATGCAGTTCGGCGTAATCGGCACTCATGCGAACCAGCCTTGCAGCCACAGCGGACCGCCCTCACCCACCGCCCGCCAGGCCCAACCCTGCTGACCGGCGCGGTTCTGGATCAGGTAATAATCACGCCGCACGTCGCCACCGTCCCACCAACCGGATTCGATGCGCTCCGGCCCCATGAGAATCCGCGCCGAACCTTCCGGCACGCTTTGCGGTTCGTTGAGCAGCCAGCCCGGACGCTGCACGCTGGGCAACCCCGTGCAAGGCTGCTTGTCGACGGCGCTCTGCCACGCGCACTCAGGGCGATGATCGGCCTGAAAGCGCAGCCCCTGCACCGCGTCATCACCCAGCCGTGCGCGCAGACGTTCGCGCAATTGCTCCCAGGGCAAGGTCTGCTGCGGGCGGTCGTCGAACAGCTCCTGATACTGCGGAACGAAACTCGGCAGGTCTTCGGCGCGCAAGCGAAAACCACGCACCGGTGCCTCCACCTGGACTTGTTCCAGCCGGCCACGGGCCAGTTCGAAGAGCATCGCCGCGTCACGCTCGGCGCTGAGCAGGCCGACCTTGATCACTGTGTCCGGCAGCCCGGCGTGTTCCAGAAGCAAATCGAAGCGCTGCACACCGCTGTCGCGCCCGCAGAGGAACGCCGACAAATCGCCGGTCAAGCGCCGTAACGGGAACAGCAAGGCTTGATGGGATTGCACGTCGAAATTCAGTTCGATGCGGATATCGAAACGGTCGGGCGGCAGATAAAACGCCAGCGCCAGAGGACGTGCGCCGAACAGCGTGTCGAGGTGCTTGAGCATCTGCGCTTCGAAACGCCGGGCCAGTGCCTGGCGTGGCAGGCTTTGCACCTGACTGAGATTGCGCAGGCCCATGCGCGACAACGCCGTGGCGACATTCGGCTCCAGCCCCACACGATCAACAGGCAATTGCCCGAGATGATGCTGCAAAGCCTCACCGTCCGGCACCACCAAGCCATCGTAGGCATTGGCCAGCACTCGCGCAGCCACCGGGTTCGGCGCGGCGACGATGCGATGACGAAAGCCCAGATCTTTCAACTCCTGGCGCAGGCGAGCTTCAAATTGCGGCCAGGTACCGAACAGGCCCAGGCTGGATTCAATCTCGAACACCACGGTACGCGGGTAATGCACGCTGACTTGCGCGCTGAAACGATAGGCCCATGCGGCGAGAAACTGCTGCCAGTGCTCGACCTCGGCCACCTCGTAATCGGCGGTGGCAAAGCCTTTGCTCATGGCTTGCGCGGCGGTCATCGACATGCCAGGACGCAGGCCCAGTTTGCGTGCCGCCGGATTAACCGCTTGCAGCACCCGCCGCTGGGCCGGGCCGCTGAGCAGGACCAGCGGCTCTTCAGGGTCGGGCCGCTGACGCAGCACGGCGTCGAGGGCCAATTGCGGAAACAGGATACATACCCAGCGCATGACAATCAGTGCCCCACGGCAAAGGCAATCGGAGTCGCACGCGCCAGCCCGCCACGGCATTTGAGTACGCGTAGCTGCGCCGGTTTGGCATCGATGGCAATCCGTAACGCTGCCGGTGACGGGTTGACCGCTTCGCTCAACGGGCGCCAGGCAAAGGCCAGGGTCTGGCCGGTTTCCGCCGCTACCTGCAAACGCCGCAAGGCTCGGTCATCGGCCTTGTTCGGCCAGCACAGCACCGCGCCGCAACTGCCCGAGCGCAGGCATTGCTCCGCCGCCCACAAGGCATCGCGTTCGCTGGCCTGAATCACCGACAACTGGCGCAGATCGACTCCGGCATTGGCCCAAGCCTGCGGGTACGGCACGAACGGCGGCGCCACCAGCACGATGCGCTCACCGGCCGCGGACAATCGCGCCAGGGTTGGCCAGACCAGCTGCAGCTCGCCGACACCGGGGCCGGCGAGAAGGATTTCGCTCAGCGCCGCTTCCGGCCAGCCGCCGCTGGGCAGAGCTGCGTCCAGTCCCGCATGCCCGGTCGGCTGCGGACTTGCCGCCGGTGGCGCAGGCCTGCCGCGCCAGACCTGGCCGCCATTGAACAGCGTATCCAACGCAACGACGGCGCCCATCAGCCTTGCCTCACCAGACCACAGAACACGCCTTCGATGGCCAGATCCTGATCATCACGCACGACAATCGGTTTGTACGCCGGGTTACGCGGCAGCAGGCGCACTTCATCCCCGACCCGTTCGAAGCGTTTGATGGTGACTTCACCGTCCAGACGCGCAACGACGATCTGGCCGTTCAGCGCCTCGGGATTGCGCCGCACACCGACCAGATCGCCATCGAGAATGCCGTCTTCGATCATCGAGTCGCCCTGCACCCGCAGCATGTAATCCGGGGTGCGGGAGAACAGCGCCGGGTCGAGCAGCAAACGGTTATGGATATCGGCATCGGCGCCAATCGGTGCGCCGGCGGCAACACGACCAAGTACGGGGATCTCCAGCAATTCCGGACGCGGTGGCTGACCGAGCAGGCGAATGCCCCGGGCCTGATGCGGATTAACCTCAATGAAACCGGCTTCGGTGAGCGCCAGCACATGCTTGCGCGCCACGCTGCGCGAGGCAAAACCAAAAGCCTCGCTGATTTCAGCGAGGCTTGGGGGCTGACCGTGCTCGGCGATGCGATCGCGGATAAAGGTCAGAATGGCGGTACGGCGGGGAGTCAGGTTCGTCATGGAGTACATTTGTACTCCTATGGGAAATGCCTGACAAGAACCGCCAGTCGGCGCGAGCCGACGCAGGGAGCTGCCGAAGGCTGCGATCTGATCGTTCCCACGCTCTGCGTGGGAATGCCTCAAGGGACGCTCCGCGTCCAGTGACGCGGAGCGTCACGGGCTGCATTCCCACGCGGAGCGTGGGAACGATCATCGGATAAGGTCAGGAAGCCAGTTGCGCCAGGTACTCCCACGGGTAAATCCCGCGTTGATGGCCATCGCTGAACACCAGTTGCACACCATACCCCTGCGGATTGACCTCGATCAGGCGCACGCGCTCATCCACCAGCGGCGTGACGCCGCGCAGGCGAAATGCGCGGCATTGCGAGCATTGGCATTGCCGACGCAGATCGGCATGCCTGAGCAATGATTCGCGCCCGTCCGGCCAGCTCAGGCGCAGCGTGCGTGCACTCTGCGAGTTGCCCACCGCCAGCGGATTCATTGCAACTGACTCAACGCGATGCGCACGGCTTTGCGCACTTCCGGGTCGCCGTCGTCCTGCGCTGCCTGTAACGCGGCCACGGCGCCGCGATCGTTCAATTCACCGAGGGCCAGCGCTGCTTCCTTGCGCAGATTGCTGATGCGGTGGCCGAGGGTGTCGATCAGCGCGTCCAGCGCCGGGACGAAGCGCAAGCGACCGAGGCTGCGAGTGGCGCGCAGGCGCACTTGCCAGTAATCATCGCTCAGCGCTTCGACCAAGGCCGGGCCGGCGTCGCTGTGGCCAACCTTGCCCAGCGTGGTCGCAGCTTCTTCGCGCACTTGCCAGGCAGGGTCGCGCAAAGCCTGGCGCAACGCTGGCAATACTTCGGCGTCGCTCGCCAGACCGAGGGCACCCGTCGCGGCGCGGCGCACTTCGGTGTCCGGGTCGTCGCTGGCCAGGCGCGCCAGGGCTGGCAGCGCGTCGAGCTGTTTGAGCCAGCCGAGCACACCGACCGCTTCGCGACGGACATTGGCATCGGTGTCCTCCAACGCGGCGACGGCAGCCGGCGCGGCCTCGGCGAAGCGCAATTCGCGTAACGCCCGAAAGGCGGCGATGCGCACACTGACATCGGCATGTGCGGTCCACGGCAGAATGACCCGCCCCGCCGCTGCAGTCTTGAGCAGGCTCAGGCTTTGCGCCGCCGCCGATTGCACGGCGGGCGCCGGATCCGTCAGCGCTTCGCACAAGGCTTGCACGACCGCTTCATCCTCCCAAGCTTCGAGCAATCGTGCGGCTTCAGCGCGAACGTCCTCGGCGGGATCCTGCCGGAGTCGATCAACCAGCCAGAGCAAACCATCCGGTTCCTCCAGATCGGCCAGATCAATCAGGGCAATGCGCCGCACGCCAGCGTCTTCGGCCGTCAGGCGCGGTTGCAGGGCGAGGATGTCTTCGTTGTCGGTCACAGCAAAAATAGAGGTCATAGGGCAAATCGCGGCAAAGGGTTTTCAGGAGGCAGGCCGAGCGGATTGAGGCGCGGCAGCGGTCGGTCGTTGTCGTGACGCAGCAGGTCGAGGCAATGGCGCTTGAGGCGAGCGAACTCGGGGCTGGTGACCAGTTCACTGGTACGCGGGCGTGGAAAGTCCAGACGCAAGTCTTCGATGATTCGCCCTGGTCGCGCGCTCATTACCAGCAAGCGGTCGGCGAGAAACAGCGCCTCGTCAATGTCGTGGGTGACGAAAACCACCGTGGTGCGGATGCGCGTCCAGATGTCCAGCAATAGTTCCTGCATGTTCAAGCGGGTCAGCGCATCCAGCGCGCCGAACGGCTCGTCCATCAGCAACAGGCGCGGGCGATTGACCAGCACCCGGGCGATCTCCACCCGCTGCTGCATGCCACCGGAAAGCTGATCAGGCCAGCGCTCGGCAAAGCCTTCGAGGCCGACCAGTTTGAGGATTTCATCAGCCGCGCGATGCCGCTCAGCCTTGCCGACGCCGCGCATCTTCAGGCCGAAGGCGACGTTGTCGCGCACCGTACGCCACGGGAACAGCGTGTGGTGCTGAAACACCATGCCGCGCTGCGGCGACGGGCCGGTCACCGCGCTGCCGTCGACTTTCAAGCTGCCGGTACTGGCACTCAAGTGTCCGGCCAGGGCGCCGAGCAAGGTCGACTTGCCGCAACCGGACGGGCCGAGAATGCACACGAACTGCCCGGGTTCGATCTGGCAATCGAGGCCCTGCACCGCTTCGAAAGCCTCGCGGCCCTGGCCGAGGACGATGGACAACTGGCGAATGTCGATCCGCCCTTCCGGGGTTTGCATCACGCTCATCAGGCTTTGCCTCGCGGTCGATGCCAAGGCGTGAACAAGCCGCCCAGGCGTTTGATCAGCCAACTGCTGCCCATGCCCAACACGCCGATCAGGAGCATGCCGACGACAATGTCGGCGTAGTTCTGAATGGTGTAGGACTCCCAGGTGTAGTAACCGATACCGAACTGCCCGGAGATCATTTCCGCCGTCACCAGGCAGAACCACGACGTGCCCATGCCGATCGCCAGGCCGGTAATGATGCTCGGCGCAGCGCCCGGCAGAATCACCTCCAGCAGAATCGCCCGGCGCCCTGCCCCGAGGCTTTTTGCCGAGGCGATCAGGCGTGGATCGACGCCTTCGACGCCGTGCACGGTGTTGAGCAGGATCGGGAACAGCGCGCCGGTGAAGGTGATAAAGACCATCGACAATTCCGAGGATGGAAACATCAGGATCGCCAGCGGAATCCACGCCACGGCGGGGATCGGGCGCAGGACCTCCAGTGGTGGCAGCAGAATGTCTTCGGCCCATTTCGACCGGCCGATGGCCAGGCCCAGGGCGATGCCGATGATCAACGCCGCCACGTAACCGGCGAAGACGCGGCCGAGGCTGCTGCCCAGGTGCTGCCAGAGTTTGCCCGAGTCGCCCAGGCCCAGCGCGGCTTCGATCACCGCCAGTGGCGTCGGCACGTTGGCAAAGGTGACCAGGCCGAGGTTCCAGTGATGGCTGGCGGCGAGTTGCCAGAAGAGCAGGCAGAGCAGCAGTGAGGCGGCTCTTGATGTCCAGCGCAACGGTGTTTTCATAGTCCGGTTTCCAGTTCGGGTACTGTGTGATGGCCGAGATTTACCCCCTCACCCCAGCCCTCTCCCCCAGGGGGGGCGAGGGGGAAAGGGAGCCGATTTGCGTGCCTTTCACGACCTGAGTTCGACTCGGTACTTCACTTCGGCGTATCTCTCACCAACAACTCGGTCAGTCCCCTCTCCCTCCGGGAGAGGGTTAGGGTGAGGGGCTTTTGATCTTCAGCGCGCAGCAACAACCTGCGCAGTGGCATCGCTGAAGTCGAACACCTTGCCACCCTGCCCCGCAGCGTATTGCTGGGCCTGGCCCTTGAGCAGAAATGCGCTGAGGCGGCCCTTGGCGTCGCTGGCAAACCACGCCTGTTCAGCGAGCAACTTGATCCCGCTGTCACTGGCCTGCGCATACACCGCACGAATGTTCTTGCCCTCCTGCTTCAACCCTGCCAACGCGGTGAACGCCGCTTCAGCCGAGCCGTAACGGCGGACTTTTTCCTCGCCACGCACCCAGATCTCCGCGACATGGCTGACATCGGTGATGGCTTTGCCCGTCGCCGCATCCACACCCGGCAACGGCGTCTGCGCGTAGTTGGCCAGTTGCGCGATGTAATCGAGGTTCGAAGCCTTGAACGCGGCGCGGATGTACTGGTCGTCGATGAAGCTGTTCAGGTCGAGCCCGCGATCGGCTTTCTTCAGCAGTTTCAAGGTATCGATGGCAGTACCCACAGCCTGGCGGTATTCAGGTTTCCAGCTCAGGTCGCGGGTCTGCACGCCCAACGGGCCGTGGAACAGGTAGTTGACCTCGGCATCGACGCCGGTGACCTTGGCGATCAGTTCGCTGTACTTCTCCGGTTCGGCGGCGAGCAGTTGGTTGGCTTCGATGCTCGCACGCAGATAGGCGACGACGATTTCCGGATACTTTTTCGCGTAGGCCTGATCGACCAGTGCGCCATGGAAAGTCGGCGCGTTGGCCTGGGCGCCGTCATAGATCTTGCGGGCGAAACCACGGCTCGGGAACAGCTCGGCGAACGGTACGAAATCGGCGTGGGCGTCGATCTTGCCGGCCTGCAATGCCGAGCCGGCGACTTCCGGTGGCTGGGCGATGATGTTGACATCCTTGAGCGGGTCCCAGCCCTGCTCTGCCACGGCGCGCAGCAACATGCCGTGAGCCGTCGAGGCGAACGGCACCGAAATGGTCTTGCCCTTGAGTTCGCTCAGGCTTTGCACCGACGAAGCGCTCGGCACGACGATGCCGTTGCCGCTGCCCTTGATGCTGCCCGACAGCACGCTGATGAACAGGCTGTGCTTGCCCGCCGTTTCGAATGCCACGCCGTTGAACGCACCGGGGAAATCGGCCATGGCGCCAAAGTCGAGCTTGCCGGCGACCATCTCGTTGGTCAGCGGCGCGCCACTGGTGAAGTTTTTCCACTGCACGTCGTACTTCGCGTCTTTGTAGGCGCCATCGTGGGGCAGGTATTTTTCCAGCAGACCGAGTTGACGGATCAACAGGCCACCGGCGGCGCAATTGATAGTGGTGTCCTGGGTGCCGATGGCGATGCGGATGGTTTCGGCCGAGGCCGACAAGGTGAATGAAGCCAGGACCAGCCCAGCGAGTGCTGCACGCAACATGAGTGTTTCCCCTCGAATCATTGGTTTGAAGTTCGTCTCCGCCGCGATCAGGGCGCGGGGGGAAACGAGGGGTTTTCGGTGAATCGAGCGTCCGGGGTTTCCGGGTAGCTTTTAGGTTGTCCCGGCGAGC
>NZ_WBRZ01000054.1:0-24370 GCF_008923895.1 Pseudomonas sp. GXM4 | reverse complement strand
AAGGGCGAACCTGTGAAGGTTCGCCCTTTTTGCGTTCTACAAACTCAAATCACAGCTTGGCCTGCAGCAACGCTTCCAGCTTCTCCTGGTCGCGGGCGAACTGACGGATGCCTTCAGCCAGTTTCTCGGTGGCCATCGCGTCTTCGTTGGACAACCAGCGGAATTGCGCTTCGTTGAGGCTCAGACGCGCTTCACCGGCATTGCCCGGTGCCAGTTTGCGTTCCAGCTTGCCGGTATCGGCGGCCAGCTTCTCCAGCAGTTCCGGGCTGATGGTCAGGCGATCACAGCCAGCCAGTTGTTCGATCTGGTTGATGTTACGGAAGCTCGCGCCCATGACCACGGTCTTGTAGTCGTTTGCCTTGTAGTAGTTGTAGATGCGCGTCACCGACTGCACGCCCGGATCATCAGCGCCGGTGTAGTCGTTGCCGTTGGCCTTCTTGTACCAGTCGTAGATACGGCCCACGAACGGTGAAATCAGGAACACGCCGGCGTCGGCGCAGGCGGCCGCCTGGGCGAAGGAGAACAGCAGGGTCAGGTTGGTCTGGATGCCTTCCTTCTCGAGGATCTCGGCGGCGCGGATGCCTTCCCAGGTCGAGGCGATCTTGATCAGCACGCGGTCACGGCCGACGCCGGCCTTGTCGTACAGCTCGATCAGACGATGCGCACGCTTGAGGATCGCATCCTGGTCGAAGGACAGACGCGCATCCACTTCGGTGGAGATGCGGCCCGGAACCACGTTGAGAATTTCCTTGCCCACTGCGACGCCGAAACGATCGCTGGCCAGGCCGACATCGCCCTTGCAGTCGCGAACGCAATCGTTCAGTAGTTCGGCGTAACCGTGAATGGCCGAAGCCTTGAGCAGCAGGGAAGGGTTGGTGGTGGCATCGGTCGGTTTGACTCGGGCGATCGCTTCGAAGTCGCCAGTGTCGGCAACTACGGTGGTGAACTGTTTGAGTTGTTCCAGCTTGGAAGTCATGGGCGTGCTCTATCCTATGGGTCTGAAGACATTACCCGAGCGCTGACGGGCACTCAAGGGTGCATTCGTGGATCGATGGCCCCTGCGGCAACAACCTGAAAACGATTGTTTGAAAGGCGGGGCGCGGTGTCGCTGAATACGATGCCAAAACAGCCCACAGGTTCAAAGCAACCGACCTGTGAACAGACCGGTTGCCCAAGGTTTACTCAGCGTTCAACAGACCTTCTACCGACAAGCGTGCCGGTTTTGGCTGGCCGTCAGAGGTGAGAAAGCCGAAGTTCTTCTCGCGATCGTTGCTGCCCGAATCACTGTTCCGCCATTCATAGATAGAGGTCAGCGGAATATTGAGGCGTTTAACGTCGGTAATAAACGCGTTGATCTTGGTCGCTTGCCCCTCGGGACCACCGTTGGAGGCGAGGGCCGAAACCCCCCATTCACTGATGACTCCCGGCAGATTGAAGTTCTGCTGGATGAACGTCTGCGCGTTGCTGATCTGCGTGGCGGTCATCCCATATGGGTGATAAGACACGGCGTTGAGGCATTTCGGGTACTCGCTGACGATACTTTTCATCGCCACCGTCGACGCCGAGCCCGCGCTTGGCGGCCGGGCGAAGCCGAAACCGACCCGTGGCGTCGTCTGCGGCTGACCTTCGAAGGCCTTGCACATGCCGGCCATGAACGGCACGAAGGTGGTATCGAAATTGCGCGTCGGCCAATAGGTTTCCAGGTCTGGCTCGTTCCAGATTTCGATCGCCACCAATTGCGAGCTCCAGGATTTTTCCAGCCCGGTCACGGTGTTGGCGAACTTAGCGCCAGCGGCGTTCAGCTCCTCTGGCGAAGTGGCCGGCAATGCCTTGATCGCGCGCACCGTCAGCAGCACCGGCAGGCCGGCGGAAGCGGCGGCGGCGAAGGCGTCGCTGACCTGTTTCTGATAAGTCTTGGCGGTGAGGCTGTCACTCCACACGCCGAAGCGCACAAAGCTGAAGCCTGCGGCCTTGATTTGTGCGGCATCGGCGGCGGTGAAGCTCTGGATTTTCACCTGCACGCCGATGGTTTTCGCTGGAAGGTTGGGGAACAGCTCACTGGCGTGAACCTGGCTGGTGGCACCGAGCGCCATCAGGGCGAGGGCGGCGAGTGTATTGCGCTGTGCTGTTTTCATGTCTGCTCTCCTGAAGAGAATGACAACTACGAATATTTATCCCGTTACTCAATTTCCGATAACGGTGATGGCACTAAGTGCGCGAATGTTATTTTTTGTCAGGAAAACAGCAACTGAAAATCACAGTTATTTTTAGTCCGCTAATTGTGGTTGGGGCGGCTTAAAACGCTGTGGTACTTAATGTTCCTGTACTAACAGGGCGAAGCTATTTCTGAGTGCAGGAAAGTCGTGAGGGTTCATTAACTTTAACGACATGTTGGCTGTTTGATATTACACAGGAAAGCAAGACTTGTTCAAAAAGATCCTCGTTGTCTGCGTGGGCAATATATGCCGAAGTCCGACGGCCGAACTGCTGCTGCGCAACGCGCTGGGCCCGTCCGCCATTACGGTGTCCTCCGCCGGCCTGTCCGCCCGCGTCGGCGAGGGCGTGGAGGCCTCGGCGCGGCAGGTTCTCGAAGAACACGGGCATTGCGCCGAGGCCTTCAAGGCGCGGCAACTGACTTCGGACATTGTCAATGACTCGGACCTGATCCTGGTCATGGAAAAGACCCACGTCAATCAAGTGCTGAAGATTGCCTCGCACGCCCGAGGCAAAGTGTTTCTGCTCGGCAAGTGGCAGAGCGAGCGCGAAATACATGATCCGTATCGTCAAGGCAAAGCCGCGTTTATTCATGCCCACGCATTGATTGAAGATGCTGTTAGTTCATGGGCAAAGCGTCTCGGGCATTGATGAATCTTCTTCAGAACAGTAAATGGTAAGAACAGACTTATGCAGTTACCGTCCGTAATCGGCACCCGCGACAATGATCAAGACAGTATTGATCTGCTCGGCATCTTCGGCAGCCTGATCGACCAGAAGTGGCTGATCGGCGCGTTGACCGGTGCCTTCATGGTCACCGGCGTCGCCTATGCGGTTCTGGCAACGCCAGTGTACCTGGCGAACGCGCTGGTGCAGGTCGAACCGAAAAAGAACGACATGCTGGGTTTTTCCGACCTCAACAGCATGCTCGGCGGGCAATCGCCGTCGGTGACCGAAATCGGCATCATCAAATCCCGCGCGGTGATCGGCAAAACCGTTGACGACCTGCGCCTGGATATCGACGTCACCCCCAACACGTTCCCGTTGATCGGCGGCTTTCTTTCGCGGCGTTATCGCGGAGACAGCGAGACCAGCGTCGCGCCGCCGCGTTTCGGTTTGAACAGTTATGCCTGGGGTGGCGAGCGCCTGGAATTCACTCGGCTGCAATTGCCGAAAGACCTGCTCGGCAAGAAACTCACCCTGATCGCCGGCGAGCAGCAGCGTTTTCAACTGTTCGGTGAAAACGACAATCTGCTCGCCGAAGGCGTGGCCGGCGAAGCGTTTGTCAACGATGGCGTAGAAGGGCAGATCGCGCACTTGTCGGCCAACCCCGGCACGCGTTTTCAGGTGGTGCGCAATCCTCGGATCGTGACCATTCAGGGCTATCAGGACGCGCTGGATATCTCCGAACAGGGCAAAGAGTCGGGGATCATTCGTCTGGCGCTGGCCAGCTCGGACGCGGCCGAGGCGGTGAAGATCCTCAACAAGATCGCCTCGCTCTACGTCGAGCAAAACGTACGGCGCACTTCGGCGGAAGCCGCGCAGAGCCTCGCTTTTCTGCAAAGCCAGTTGCCCCAGGTCAAGCGTGATCTGGCCAAGGCCAGCGACGCCTTGAATGCCTACCAGACCCACGGCAAGACCGTGAACATCTCGCTGGAAACCCAGTCGGTGCTGGGCCAGTCGGTGGCGCTGGAAACGCGCATCTCCGAACTGAAAATGCAGCAGGCCGAGCTTGATCGCAAGTTCACCAAACAGCACCCGGCCTATCGCGCCTTGATGACGCAGATCGGCGAGCTGACCCAGCAGCAGAAATCCCTCGAAGGCAAGGTTCAGGACTTGCCGGCCACCCAGCAGGAACTGCTCAACCTGACCCGCGACGTCGAGGTGGCTTCGCAGATCTACACGCAGTTGCTGAACAAATCCCAAGAACTCGACATCGTCCGCGCCGGGGCCGTCGGCAACGTGCGCCTGATCGACACTGCCGATGTCGACCTGACCAATCCGATCAAACCGAAGAAACCACTGATCGTGCTGATCGCGACATTGCTCGGCGCGTTTGTCGGCGTGGCGCTGGTGCTGCTGCGCAAATCCCTCAGCCGAGGCCTTGAAGGTCCGGAGGGCATTGAGCAGTTGGGCCTGCCGGTTTACGCGTCGATTCCCTACAGCGCCTTGCAGGAAGAAGAGGACAACAAAAAGGGCCGCGCCCGCGACGGCGTTGACAAGCCTGCGTACCTGCTGGCGCTGCGCAACCCGACCGATCTGTCGATCGAATCGATCCGCAGCCTGCGCACCTGCCTGCACTTTGCCGGGCTCGATTCGACCAACAACCGCATCATGATTTCCGGGCCGAGCCCGCAGGTCGGCAAGACCTTCGTTTCGTCCAACCTTGCGGCGGTCATGGCCCTGAGCGGCCAGCGCGTGGTGCTGATCGATGCCGACATGCGCAAAGGGCACCTGCACAAAACCCTCAACACGCCGATCAGCAACGGTCTGTCCGACCTGCTGGTCAAGCGCTGCACCCTTGAGCAGGCGATCAACAAAGTCGAAGTCGACAACCTGCATTTCATCAGCCGGGGGCAAGTGCCGCCCAATCCTTCCGAATTGCTGATGCACGCCAACTTCCGTGAGCTGCTGGCGCAACTCAGCGAGCGCTACGACCTGGTGATCATCGACACGCCGCCGCTGCTGGCGGTGACCGATGCCGCCATCGTCGGTCGCGAGGCCGGCATCAGTCTGATCGTCACCCGCTTCGGGGTGAACCCGGCCAAAGAGATCGAACTGACCATTCGCCGCTTCGCCCAGAACGGCATCGAGTTGAAAGGCGCGGTGTTCAACGGCGTCGAGAAGCGTGCGGCCAGCTATTACGGCGGCACTGGCTATTACAACTACGAATACGCGTCCGACAAATCCTGATGGTTGCCGATTGTTCTTTCCTGTTTGAAGTGGGTGAGTTGTGAAAAAAATACTGCACGTGGCAGAGACGATCAAAGGTGGCGTGGCGACGGTGATCCGCACGATCTCGGCATCCCCCGAAGATGACGCAGCGAATTATCAACTGGTCTATCTGGTACCCGAGGATCAGGCCAGGGAGCTGCACGGCATCGCCCCGCAGCAGGTGCGCACCTTTCCACGCAGTGGCCGTAACGTGCCGTCGCTGCTGCGTTTCGCCTGGCGCCTGAGCCAGGTGCTGCTCAAGGAAAAGCCCGACGTCGTGCATTTGCACAGCACCTTTTCCGGGGTGATCGGCCGTGTGGTGTGTGTGCTGTTGCGACCATGGCGCAAGCCGAAAATCGTCTACTGCCCGCACGCGTTTTCGTTCCTGATGGAAAGCTCTCCGACCAAGCAGAAGGTCTATGCGTGGATCGAGCGGGTGCTGCAGAAAGTCACCGACGTGATCATCTGCGTCAGCCAGTACGAGCTGGATAAAGCCGCGCGTTTCGGCATCGAGCGCAAGCGCATGAAGCTGATCTACAACGGCATTCATCACAAGGATGACGCGCCGAAAAGCGCTGGCGCCGAGCCGATTCATCTGCTGTTCGTCGGGCGTCTGGATTACCAGAAAGGCTTCGACGTGCTGCTCAAGGCCTACGCCAAGGTCAATCGCAACGACCTCAAACTGACGGTGGTTGGCAGTGCGGTCAACGAAGACTCTGTCGAGTGCCCGCCGATGGATTCGGTCGAGTACCTGCCGTGGGTGACGCCTAGTGAAGTACAGGCGCTGTATCAGCAAGCCGATGCGCTGATCGTGCCGAGTCGCTGGGAAGGCTTTGCCATGGTGCCGCTGGAAGGCATGGCCATGGGACTGCCGGTGATCGCCAGCAACTGCACCTCGCTGCCGGAACTGGTCACCAACGAAGTCTCCGGCTATGTCTTTCCGTCCGGTGATCACCAGGCGCTGGCTGATGTTTTGACGATTATCCAGAAGCCGCGCCTGCTCGACCTCGGTAACGAAGGCCGGAGCATTGTCCGCGAACGCTTCAGCGCCGCGTTGATGATCCGCCAGACCTACGACCTGTATCACGCTCCCACTTATTAAGTAGAACTCAAGCTTATGAACGTAACGATTTTGCATGGCTACAGTGCGTCCAACTCCGGTGACGGTCTGCTCGTCGATCTGGCCATTGCTCTGGTGCAGCGTAACTTCGGTGACGACACCGCGATCAGTGTCGTGGCGTCCGATCCCGAGTCATTCAACTACTTGCCGCACCCGCGTTTCGATGCGCCGGTAATGGCGGCCAAGGGTCTGGGGCGGGTCAAGCAAGCGGTGTTTCTCAATCAGTCCTACGCCGGGCTCGCCGATCTGCTGAGGAAAACCGATCTGATCGTCGGTGTCGGCGGCGGCTACATGCGTTCGAAAAGCGCCTTCGAACACATCAAGCTGAAGCTCGGCCATGCCAAGCAACTGGAAACCGCGATCCTCAGCAAAGTGCCGTCGGTGTACCTGCCGCAGAGCATCGGCCCGTTCCACGGCGAGAGCAGCAAGATCGTTGAACACTACGCCAGCGCCGATGCGGTGTTCGTGCGTGACAACCGTTCCTCGGCGATTTTTGATGCTTGCGAAAACGTCTACCGCGCGCCGGATCTGGCGGTGCAGTCGCTGGCGAGCAAGATTCTGCAGCAACCGAAATTCACCCGCTGCGCCGCCTCGCCGGCGACGGTGTGCGTGGTGCTGCGCAAGCCGCCGGAGTGGAGCAAAGAGAAGAAGGTCGCTTACGTGGCCAATCTGAAACTGCTGCTGCAGCGTCTGAAGAACAAAAGCAAAGTGGTCTGCGCCGTGCAAAGCGCCGTACGTGGCAACGATGACGGCGCGTTCTACCGCGAGCTGGGCATCAACGAAGATCTGCTGTCGCTGAAGGCAACCATTGCCAAGTACCAACCGGACCTGGTGATCTCGGTGCGTCTGCACGGCGCCATCGAATCGCTGCTCTCCGGCGTGCCGGCGTATCACATCAGCTACGAGCGCAAAGGCTTTGGCGCCTATCAGGACATGGGCGTCGAGGACTGGGTGATCAACGGCGGCGATATCGACGTCGACACCATCATCAACACCGTCTACGCGCCGAATGCGCTGGCGGATTTCGGCAAGCGCCTGACCGACACTTGCCGCGAAATCGAAGCGAAAACCGTGGCCATGGACGAAATCATCAAGGGTGTCGTTCGATGATATTTCGGCTGTTGCTTCGCGGCGGAGCCTTGGGCGCGAAGTTCTTGCTGGTGTTGGCCATCACCCATTACCTCGGCTACGAGGCGCTGGGTTTTTATGGTGTGGTGGTCGCAGCGTCGTTGATCGCGTCGAAGTTCTACAGCGTCGGCTTCAGTTCCGAAATCAACCGGCTGATCAGCGTCGGCGGCAGTTCGCGGCGGGTGGTCGACAAGGTTCTGCTGCTGTATCTGGCGGTGGGGCTGTTGTTGTCGGTGCTGACGGTGCTGATCTATTCGCTATTCCAGTCGGTGGAAGCAACCGCCACGTTGATCCTGTGCGTGACGCTGGTGCTGCTCACCGAGCACCTGTCGTTCGAAATCAATTCCTTCGTGTTTTCTGCGCAGAAAGCCACCGCCGGTGCCCTGCTGTTCTTCATCAAGACCGGCCTCTGGGCGGTGTTGGCGGTGGGCGGCATGGTGCTCGGCTGGGTCGAGGGCATCGCCAGTGTGTTGTGGCTGTGGGTCGCCGCCAACGTGCTGGTGATCATCGCCGGTTATTTGATCGTGGTGAATGTGCACAAGGGCCGCGAAGCCGCGCCGCTGGACACCGCGACGGTGTGGAAGGCCGGGTTGCCGTTCTATCTCGGCACCGGTCTGATCGCCCTGAGTCAGTACGCCGAGCGCTTTCTGATCATCGACCTGGAGCCTTACGCCAGCCTCGGTAAATACGTGTACGCGTGGTCAGCGGCCAACACCTTGCAGGCGTTGTCGTATGCGGTGGTGGCAGTGGTCGGCATTCCGGTGCTGGCCAAGCGTTTCCAGGCCGATCAACAGGCGTTCACGGTCAGGCAACTGTTCGTCAACAAATGGGTGATGCGCTCGCTGGTGGTCTCCGCCGTTGTGGCTGTGGCGATCTATGTGTTTTTCAATGTGTTGCTCGATTACGTCGCCGCCAGCGTGCCGCGTCCCGATAACGCGCTACTCGCGGTGCTGATTTTTTCCTTCGCCTTGCGGGCGATCGGCGACATCGTCTGGGGCGGTTTGATTGCCTCGAAAAACAGCCGGGTGTCGCTGGCCAGCGCGGCGCTCTGCCTGCTGATTTCAGTGCCGGTCAGCTATGTGCTGATCAAGCATTACTCGATCTATGGCGCGGCGTGGGGCAATGTTTTCGCCATCGTCGTGCAGCTCAGTGTGATTGCAGTGTTGACCCGTGTCACCGGCGCGAAAAAGGCTGCGCTGTCATGGGCCTGAAACTGCCGCGCATCGAGTTTCGTGGGCGCAAATTCGATTCGTCGATTTCTTTTCTGATTCTGTTCACCGGGCTGTTTCTGTCAGTGGCGATGCCGTTGCTGGTGCCGCGTGATCCGGGGCCGGATGCGATGACCTTGTGGTCGTCGTATGCGCGTGCCGACAACTGCAATTTCTGGAATCCGTTCTCACCGGATCGCTCGTCCTACGAATGTTCAGCGTTCCTGCTGCGGCCCACTGGGATCAACCTGACCAATGCCTGGGCCTATGGCATGTTCTGCAATTTCTTCCTCACGGCGATTCCGGTGGTGGTGTTTCGGCGCATGCCGCTGACCATTTTCGGCACCCTGTGCCTGTGGGGCATCGTGCGTTCGTTTTTCCTCGAGAACCTGACCAAGGAAATCATCGTGTCGGTGGCGGTGTTGAGCATTCTGCTCAGCGCATTGACGCGCAAATATCGCGGCGGTTTTTTCCTCTCGGCGGTGATTTACGGTGTGCTGATCCGGCCGTACTGGATTCTGTTTTCGCTGTCGTGGGTCGGCGTCTGCGTGATGAAAAAGTACGTCTCGCGCTTCACCTTCTTTCTGATGCTGTTCCTGTTTTATCTGGCGGTGGCCATGGCCATTCAGCTGGCGCTGGGCTTTCCGGTGTCGTCGATCCGGGCGAGCAACAACGAGCTGCGCACGGCGGGCGAGGAGGGCTCGAAGTCGCTCATCGTCTCGTGGCTCAGCGGCAGTGACTTCGTCTCCCAGGCACTGGACTCGATGATCATTTTCTTCCGCCTGTCGTTCCCGGTTGAGCTGATTCTGCTGTCCGGGCCGGGGCAGGTGATCTTCGTTGCGCTGATGATCATGACCGCGCTGCTGCTGTTCAAAGTCATCACTTCGACCGACTACAAGGGCGCGCCGATCCAGACCAAACCCAAGGAACTGATCGCGATTCCGCTGGCGTTTCTGTTGGTGCAAGGCTTGTTCGAGCCGGACTTCGGCTCCTTCGCCCGCCACTTCTCGATGGTCGTGCCGGTGTTGTTCGTCGGCCTGGGCTTGATGCTGCGCGCGAACAAACCGGTGCAGGTCGAATCAAGAATTCTCACTTAAGGCAGGTGCTCTATGTCGAGCAAGAAAAAATCCCTGGAGATCGAAACCCTGCGCGGCCTGGCGTGCCTGCTGCTGGTGCTCTATCACGTCATCGGCCCGCTGGGCGGCGGCTTGAAGATCGACATCGGCTCGCCGTTCCGGGTCATCGCCGACTCGATGGTGTACGTGCGCATGCCGCTGTTCACGTTCATCTCCGGCTACATCTATTCGATCTACAAGATTCGCGGCAATGACTTTTCCGCCTTCTTCGTCGGCAAGGTGCGGCGGCTGATCGTGCCGCTGTTCTGTGTCGGCGTGCCGTTCTCGGTGCTGCAAGCGGTGGGGCCGGGGGTGAACAAGGACGTCGGCGTGATCGACGCGTTGTTGTCGTTCTGGGTGCCGATCAACCACTTCTGGTTCCTGCAGGCGGTGTTCAGCATTTTCATCTTCGTCGGCCTGCTGGAATGGCGCGGCCTGCTGCGTTCGGCGACGCGGCTGTATGGCTTGTTTGCATTTGCGGCGGTGTTGTTCCTGCTGCCGCCGTTGCCGCTGGATGCGTTCGGTATCAACGGTGCGATTTACCTGCTGCCGTTTTTTGTTGCGGGGATGATCGGTCAGGAAAATGTCGATGTTTTGAAGCAGCGTTTCAAAGTGATCGGGCCGCTGCTGTTTGTGCTGATTTCACTGACGCTGCTGTACGTCGCGGCGATTGATCGTGAGCTGATTGTCGATCGCCGCAGCCTGATTGGTTTGATGGTGGGTTGTGTGTCTTGCATCGCGTTGCTGTCGAGTGACATGCGCTCGAAAGCGCTGACCTGGCTCGGTGGATATTCCTATGCGATTTTCCTTTTTCATGTTTTGTTCGCGGCGACCTCGCGGTTTGTCCTCGGGCGCCTCGGCGTGAAGGATGAGAGCTTGCTGGTGCTCGGTGGTCTGAGTTGTGGATTGCTCGGGCCGGTGCTGTTGGCGATGGTGTTCAGCCGGTTCAATTTCACCTCGGTGTTGTTCCTTGGCGAGCGCGCAGCGAAGCGGAAATCGTTGGCGCCCATCGCCCCGGTGGTACAGACGCAATCCTCCCTGTAGGAGCTGACGAGTGAAACGAGGCTGCGATCTTTTGATCTTTTGTCGTGGCTTGCGAAGATCAAAAGATCGCAGCCTCGTTGCACTCGTCAGCTCCTACAGTACATCCGTATAAGTCACACCATCCTTGTGGGAGCGAGCCTGCTCGCGAAGGGGCCATCCCGGACAAAGGAAATATTCAATGATGCCAGTAGACGCCCCTCAACCAGTCGCCACTTCGGCCATCACGATAGACGATGCCCGCCAGCGCTTCGCGCAGTGGCGCGAGGGCAAGGCCGGCAAGGTGCTGGCGGTTTCGGTGATCGGCGACAGCTACACCGCCGGGCAGGATTTCTACCTGAACAAACTGGTGCAGCGAGTGGCCGCCGAGGTGGGTTTCGCCGGCCCCGGTTACGTCGGTTTCAACCACGGCGCGGCGCTGGGCGGCACGCATTTCAAATACACCCGCAGCAGCGACAAATACTTTGGCGGCGAGTGGAAGGTTTCCGAGCTGGGCCAGGCCAGTCCGGACAGTCGCACGATCAGCGGCAAGCCGGGCGCCTGGTTGCAAGTCGATGCCAGCCCTTCGCCGCGCATCGATACCACGGTCACTCAGGCGAAACTGTTGTATCTGGGCAATGGCGAATCCGATGAGTTGCGCTATCGCTGGTCGCCCGCGCAAGCCTGGCAACCATTGAAACTCGCAGGCTCAGGCGTTCAGGAAGTCGCGCTAGCCGGCGCACCATCAGCCGCAGACTGGTCATTCAGACTGGAAGTGGTGAAGGGCGCGCCCACATTGTTCGGCCTTTGGATGACGAATGATGAGAAGGGCATTCGGGTGTCGAAACTGGCGGCCTCCGGCGCGGCATCGGCGGATTTCTATCACGCCGATCCACAGTGGCAGACGCAATGGAAAGCCGTGGTGTCGAAGATCCCGGCCGACGTTTACCTGATCATGCTCGGCGGCAACGATCAGGGCTTCGGCGTCAAACCTGCGCAGTACCTGCAAAACGTTCAGGGCCTGGTGAGCATGCTGCGCGAGATTCAGCCGGCGGCGAGCATCAACCTGATCATGCGTCAGGACACCACGCGCTCCAGTGCTTATCCGATGTCGGCCTATGCGCAGGTGCTCGAACCGTGGGCGCGGGAGCAGCATTTGGGCTTCGCCAACCTGCAATGCGCGTTCGGCCCCGACGTCAAACGCTACGCCAGCGCGATGATTGGCCCGGACAAGATTCATCCGTTGCCGGCCACGGGCGGGAAGGTGATTGCCGATTATTTTTATGGCTGGATAACGGGTACGAGTACCGGTTGCGACGACTCGCCACCATGATCGTTCCCACGCTCCGCGTGGGAATGCCGCCCGGGACGCTCCGCGTCCCTCCGCAGCGTGACGCAGAGCGTCACTGGATGCATTCCCACGCGGAGCGTGGGAACGATCAATGCTGACTGTGCCGCCGCTTTCGCGAGCAGGCTCGCTCCCACAATGGATCGGCGTGACGCCCGGGTGATCAGGCGTCGTGCTTGAAGGCGTCGATGAGCCCCAGCAGTTCGTCAAGCTTGCGCGGCATCAACCGCGCATCACAGCGCGTCTCGACGTTAATGATGATCGCCGGATCGTTGCAGCAGATGCGCACGCGAAAGCGCCAGTCGCTGAAGATCACTTTCAGGCCATCGCGGTCATCCATTTCCAGCGCCTGTTCGCCATACAACGCCTTCAGGTGCGCGAGCAGCGGATAGGGATCGCGCATCGGCCGGCGAATATCGCCGGACGCAGGAAACACACCGATCCGCTCCACCAGCAGAATCGTGCCCAGCCAGGTTTCGTTGGCGCTGGGCAGCGGTTGATGGCGCGACAACCAGCTCATCATCCCGAGGTTGCCCACCTCACGTTCAATCTCTGTCGAATGTTGTGCAATGTTCATGGTTGCCTGCCTCTGGTGGTGGGGAGCCGTCTCAGCGGCCCTTGAGGTACACGTTGTCGTAGCAGAAGTTGGTCGCCTGCAAGTAGCCCTCGGCATCGCCGCAATCGAAGCGCAGGCCTTTGAATTTGTAGGCCAGCACGCAGCCGTTCTGCGCCTGTTTCATCAGCGCGTCGGTGATCTGGATTTCGCCGCCCTTGCCCGGTTCGGTGTCGGCGATCAGGTCGAAGATGTCCGGGGTGAGGATGTAGCGCCCGATGATCGCCAGATTCGACGGCGCGTCCTGCGGCGCCGGTTTTTCCACCATGTTGTTGACCCGGTAGATGCCCTCGGAAATCAGCTCACCGGCAATCACGCCGTACTTGTGAGTCTGGTCGGCCGGGACTTCCTGGATGGCGACGATCGAGCAGCGGAATTTCCTGTACAGCTGAATCATCTGCGACAGCACACCGTCGCCTTCGAGGTTCAGACACAGGTCGTCGGCCAGCACCACGGCAAACGGCTCGTCGCCGATCAATGGGCGGCCGCTGAGAATGGCGTGGCCCAGGCCTTTCATTTCCACCTGACGGGTGTAGGAGAAGGTGCAGGTGTCGATCAGCTCGCGGGTGCCGGCGAGGAATTTCTCTTTCTCGGTGCCACGGATTTGATGCTCGAGTTCGTAGCTGATGTCGAAGTGGTCTTCCAGCGCGCGTTTGCCCCGGCCGGTGACGATGGCCATGTGTTGCAGGCCGGCGTCCCGCGCTTCTTCAACGGCGTATTCGATCAACGGCTTGTTGACGATCGGCAGCATCTCTTTCGGCATGGCTTTGGTCGCCGGCAAGAAACGCGTGCCGTAGCCGGCAGCGGGGAACAAACATTTACGAATCATAAAAGTATCCTGGACAGTCATGGAACACAGGCGACGGTTGCGCACCAGAAAGTGGCGGCAAGTTTCAATGATTATTGAAGGCTTACTTTAATACCCGAGTCGGGTTGTTGCTGGCAATTAGTTGCGCTGTTAAAAAGCGCTAATGTTATGAGATGTCGACTACTTGGTTATTAGTTATTTTTAGTCGGTATCTGTCGATAGTGATAAGTGTCCAGGGAGTGCTAATAAGTACCCGTCAAACAGTTTGACCGGCAAAAATAATTATTGCCAGTGGTTGAACTAAATTTGTTTGAGGTTGTTGTCGCCCTGTTTGTGTGAATTGCTCCGCATCTCCACCAGGCATGGCTTGACACGCTACCGGGTATTTATTCAATGACGGACCGCGCTATGAAGATTCTGGTAACGGGTGGTGCCGGCTATATCGGCTCGCATACCACACTTGCATTGCTTGAGGCAGGTTATGAAGTTGTCGTTCTGGATAATCTTTGTAACAGCAGCGACGCAGCACTTCACGCCGTTGAAGCCATTTGCGGCAAAAGTGCATGGATGATTCGCGGCGATGTCTGCGATCGGCCGCTGCTCGACCGGATTTTCCGCGAGCATCAGATCGACGCCGTGCTGCATTTCGCCGGGCTCAAAGCCGTGGGCGAGAGTGTGCGCAAGCCGCTCGAATACTACGAAACCAACGTCGGCGGCAGCATCACCCTGTGTCAGGCGATGGCAGCGGCGGGGGTGTTCCGGCTGGTGTTCAGTTCCTCGGCGACGGTCTACGGCGAGCCTGAAGAGATGCCGATTCGCGAGGATTTTCCTACGGGCAATCCGACCAATCCCTACGGTCAGTCCAAGCTGATCGTCGAGAACGTGCTGCGCGACCTGAGCCTCGCCGAGCCGCGCTGGAGCATAGCGCTGCTGCGCTACTTCAACCCTATCGGCGCCCACGCCAGCGGGCACATGGGCGAAGACCCCAACGGCATTCCGAACAATCTGGTGCCATATATCAGCCAGGTTGCGGTCGGCAGCCTGCGCGAGCTGTCGATCTTCGGTAATGATTACCCGACCGCCGATGGCACCGGCGTGCGCGATTACATTCATGTCGTCGATCTGGCGGATGGGCATTTGAAAGCGTTGCAGTCGATCAGCGAGCGCACCGGCATCCACACCTGGAACCTCGGCACCGGCGATGGCTACAGCGTGCTGCAAGTGCTGCATGCCTTCGAACAGGCCTGCGGGCGGCCGGTGCCGTACCGGATGATGCCGCGCCGCGCCGGTGATATCGCCGAAAGTTTTGCCGATGCTTCGAAAGCGGCGAAAGAACTCGGCTGGAAAGCCACGCGCAACTTGCAGGACATGGTCGCCGACACTTGGCGCTGGCAATCGAATCATCCCAATGGTTATTCGCGATGATGGCCATTTAGTCCGATGTTAGTTTCAGTCAGGTTGTTAGATAACGTCGGGAAATTACACTGGCAATGCCATTTGCAAATCCGTAGATATAAACCTGCCGTTCGACTTTAGCAGTTGCACAGGACTGTGAAAGAACAACGGATCTTGTTCGCGCTCTTTGCGGACTTGAAAGCTACCAGCTCTGACACAGATCTGTTTTTTAACAGTTCGAATGTTAGAAAGGAGTTGTTATGAAAAAAGTGATGGCAGTTGCCCTGTTGACGATGTTGAGCAACTGGGCTGCCGCCGCTGAAGCGCCGTTGACAGCGGTAACCAATGTAGGTGGCAGTGTGGCGGCTTCGCAAGCGCCCGCGGCCAGTACTGCAATGGTTGCCAGTGCTGTAGCGGCGTCCAACAGCGGTGGCAGTGCCAACGGCGGTACCACCGGTACGACGGGTACCACCGGTACAACCGGCACGCATAACTAACAGGAACATTTGTTAGTGCAGTACAGAGTCGCCCGACGCAAGTCGGGTGACTTTGTTTTTTGGATTCGCCCTTGAATAGCGTAGTGCCATTATGACTCGTAGTGTTTATCTTTTAATGTTGGCAAGTCTCGCTTTGCAAGGTTGCATGTTTTCCCCCGGCCAGTACCTGAGCACCAGCGATATCACCCGCCAGGGTGCCAGCGAAAGCAGTCGGGTCGAGCTGATTCCGATCACCCCGAAGCTGATCGCCATGAACCGCGCCACCCAGAAGCGTGAGTCGCTGCCGACGGAGCTGCTGGTAACGCCGGCGGAATATCGCATCGGCAACAATGACGTGCTGTACATCACCGTCTGGGATCACCCGGAGCTGACTGCCCCCTCCGGCGCGCAACAACAGATTGATGCCAACGGCCGACTGGTGCGCTCCGATGGCACGCTATATTACCCGTTCATCAAGGAAGTCCAGGCCGCCGGCCGGACCATCCAGCAACTGCGTGCGGACATCGAACAACGCCTGTCGGCATTCATCGCCGAGCCGCAGGTCGACGTCGCGGTGCTGCGCTTCGCCAGTCAGAAAGTGGTGGTCACCGGCGCCGTGACGAAGGCCGGCCCGCAAGCGATTTCGACCAATCCGTTGAGCGTGGTCGAGGCCCTCGGTTCCGCCGGCATCGACACCAACAATGCTGACTTGTCCGGGCTGTTGCTGACGCGCAACGGGCGGGTGTATCCGCTCAATCTCGACACGCTCAATCAGCAGGATTCCGAACTGCAGAACGTCTACCTCAAGGGCGGCGATCAGTTGTATCTGCCGTACAACGACAACAAGCGCATCTACGTCATGGGCGAGGTCAACCAGCCGCGCGCGCTGAGCTTCAAGACCGCAACCATGAACTTGTCCGACGTGCTCGGTTCGGTCGGTGGCCTGAGTCAGACCAGTTCCAACGGCAACGCGGTGTACGTGATTCGCGGCGTGGAAAATCTCGACGTCGAGCCGGCCAAGATCTATCAGCTCGAAGCCGAATCGCCGACCGCCATGGCGCTGGCCTCGCACTTTCAGGTGCGGCCGCAGGATGTGGTCTATGTCGGCCCGGCCAACGTTACGCGCTGGAACCGTTTCATCAGCCAGTTGGTGCCGTCGGCGTCGATTGTCGGCACCGGGGCTTCGGCAGCGAAGAACTGGAGCGAATACAGCAACAACAGCAAATAAGGCCGCCCGACTGTGAACCTATTGAAAGTGGGCGTCTGCCTGATGGCGGCCTCGTTGCTGTGCGGCTGTAACCCGCTGATGAGCGCATCGCTGAACAACCTCAAAGCCGCCGTCGTCGGCCCCGACGAGGTTGATGTGACAGCGGCCGAAGTCGCCGGGGTCAACTACCCGCAACTGAAACTGACCACACCGTCCGGCTCAGGCGTGCTGGCGCTGGTGCGCGAGCGCGAAGACCTGCAATTCTGGGTCGCCTCCGGCAAGCAGGTGTTGCTGCTGCGCGATGGCCTCGCCGTGCGCAGTATCGGCCTCGGTCTGCAAGGTGATCTGGATGGCACGCGGCTGGCCGATGATTCGCCGTTCAAGCACGGTCTGCATCACGTCGCCGATGGTTTCACCACACGGCGCTGGATCGATCTGTACAAGGGCCAGGAAGTCGGCGTGATCGTCAACAGCCGCTTTTCGCGCCGTTCCACCGAGACCCTGGAGATTCTCGACAAGGCTTACTCGGTGCTGCGCGTCGATGAACAGATTGACGCGCCAGCCATCGGCCTCAGCGCGACCAACCGTTACTGGGTCGACCCGCGCGACGGTTTCATTCTGCAGAGCGAGCAACAACTGACCTCGCAATTGCGCGTGAAGCTGGTGCAATTGACTCCTGATCGCAGGCATCTGCCGTGAAGCGCTTAAGCCTAATCGCGGCGGGTCTTTTGCTGATCGCAGGGGCGAGTCAGGCCGCCGTCACTGTGT
Source organism: Pseudomonas sp. GXM4 (assembly GCF_008923895.1). Classification (NCBI taxonomy): domain Bacteria; kingdom Pseudomonadati; phylum Pseudomonadota; class Gammaproteobacteria; order Pseudomonadales; family Pseudomonadaceae; genus Pseudomonas; species Pseudomonas sp. GXM4. The sequence goes on along the minus strand of NZ_WBRZ01000054.1, from coordinate 7,016 downwards.
CCGGCGACGTCGCCAATCCCGGTCCGATCGCATTGCCGCCGGGTGGACGCCTGTTCGATGTGATCAGCGAAGCCGTGCCCAATGCAGAGGGTTATTGGCTGGCGGGCGGCTTGTTGCGCCAGTCGCTGATCGAGGAACAGACACGGCTCAAGGTTGGCGTGCTGTTCGATCTCGAGGTCCTGCAACGCATGGCGACGCTGTTTGATCGGCCAAGCCGCGCGGCACTGGCACAGCGCGTTGCTGAAGAAGTCCGACAAATGCCAGTGACCGGACGGCAGATCGCTGATCTGGATCCGGTGGCGGTGGAAGTCGGCTTCGCGCGCAACATTCGTCTGGATGACGGCGATCGGCTGATCTATCCGAAACGGGTTGATGAAGTGCAGGTGTTGGGCGCGGTCACCGAGCCGTGCCACCTGCCGTACCAGCCATTGCGGGAGGCCCGCGAATACCTGGAAGGCTGCTCGATTCTCGACGATGCCGAGGCCGATTACCTGTGGCTGATCCAGCCCAACGGCGTCTCGCGGCGCGTCGGCATCGCGCACTGGAATCGCGAGTCCGGGCAGTTTCCGGTGGCCGGCAGCAGGATTCTGGTGCCGATTAAAAATGATGATCTAGATCCGCCTGTTCCTGAACTGAATCAGCAGTTGGCCGAATTCATTGCCACGCAGCTGGCCGAGGTGGTTCGTTGAAGTTACGTTTTGCAGCTGTGTTGTTATTGCCCTGCGGTCTGGCTCACGCCGAGCCGCGCATCACCCAGAATGACTTCGGTGGCGCCGGTCTGTTGCAGACACCGACGGCGCGCATGGCCCCGGCCGGCGAGCTGAGCGTCAATGCCAACCGCACCGACCCGTACAGCCGCTACAGCGTGTCGTTGCAACCGCTGGACTGGCTCGAAGGTTCGTTCCGCTACACCGCGATCACCAACCGGCCGTACGGCTCGGAGGCCCTCAGCGGCAGTCAAAGCTACAAGGACAAGGCGGTCGACGCCAAAGTACGCCTGTGGCAGGAAAGCCACTGGGCGCCGGAAGTGGCGCTGGGCTTTCGAGATATCGGTGGTACCGGTTTGTTCTCCAGCGAATTCTTCGTCGCCAACAAGCGCTTCGACAATTTCGACTTCAGCGCCGGCATTGCCTGGGGCTACATCGGTAATCGCGGCGACTTCGACAACCCGCTGGGCTACGTCAGCAATCGCTTCGATACGCGCCCGGCGCTGGAAGGCACCGGTGACGTCAACTCCGGCTCGTACTTTCGCGGCAAGCCTTCACTGTTCGGTGGCGTGAGCTACCAGACGCCTTGGGATCGGCTGAGTTTGAAGCTTGAATTCGAAGGTAACGACTACAAAAACGAGCCGAAGGACAACGAGATCAAACAGGACTCGCCGATCAACCTCGGCGCAGTGTTCAAGGTGACGGATTCGATCGACCTGAGCGCCGCGTGGGAGCGGGGCAATACGGCGATGTTCGGCGTGACCTTTCACACCAATTTCGTCAGCCGCAAGGCGCCGGCCAAAACCTACGACCCGACCCCCGAACCGCTGCCGGCGAAGGCGCCGACGACCTCGATGGAACAGGTCAACTGGGCCGATGTGTCGCGGCGTTTGCAGCAGAATGCCGGGTACAAGGTCGAGCGCATCAGCCAGCGCGATTCCGAACTGATCGTCTATGGCGAGCAGCAGCGTTATTTCCATTCGTCCAAAGCCGTTGGCCGCGCGAGCCGGATTCTCGACAACAGCGTCAACGACGACATCGACTGGTTCACCGTGGTCAACAAGCGCTATGACTTGCCGCTGGAAGAAACCAGCCTGCCGCGCCAGACCTTCCGCGAAGTGATCAACAACGAAGAACCGTTGGAGGCGCTGCACCGCACCACCGAAATCAACCCGGCGATGCCGCACAACGAGACAACCCTCTACACCGAAGCGCCGCAGCATTTCAGCTATGGCGTGGGGCTGGGCTTCAAGCAGAACGTCGGCGGCCCGGATGGTTTGCTCTATCAATTCAGTGCTGATGCGGACGCGGAATATCGCTTCAACCGCAACACCTGGTGGAGCGGCTTGCTCAGCGCCAACCTGGTCAACAACTTCGACAAATTCGTCTACGACGCGCCGAGCGGATTGCCCCGCGTGCGCACGGATTTGCGCCAGTACCTGACGACGTCAAACACGACCATGCCGTTGTTTCAGCTCAGCCATGCCGAGCAGTTGGACAAGGATCTGTACGGCATGGTGTACGGCGGCTATCTGGAATCGATGTTTGCCGGCGTCGGTGCGGAAGTGTTGTTCCGCCCGACCGGTGAGCGCTGGTCGCTGGGCGCGGATCTGAACTGGGTGCGCCAGCGTGATTTCGATCAGGGCTTTGCCTTGCGCGATTACTCGGTAGTGACCGGGCATATCACCGGCTATACCGACCTGCCGTTCGACACGCTGGCGGCGGTCAGTGTTGGTCGCTATCTGGCCGGAGACTGGGGCACCACCGTGGACATCTCGCGCGAGTTTTTTAACGGCGTGCGCGTCGGTGCCTGGGCAACCATCACCACGGCCAGTAGCGCCGAATATGGCGAAGGTAGTTTCGACAAGGGCCTGTACCTGTCGATCCCGTTCGACGAAATGATGAGCATGTCGACCATGCGCCGCGCCAACCTGGTCTGGGCACCACTGACCCGAGATGGCGGCGCCAGACTGAGCCGCAGCTATCAACTGCACTCGATGACGGATAGCCGGGAAGGGGACATGTTCTATCGCAACTTCGAGAAGATTACCGAGTAAGCGCCAAGGTCCGGGCGCAACTCGAACCCTGTGGGAGCTGGCTTGTGTTACACCGCAATTATCGACCCAATCCCTAATCCCTGTGGGAGCTGGCTTGCCAGCGATAGGGCCGCTTAATTACAACTCCATTGCCTGGGCTAACGCTACCGCTGGCAAGCCAGCTCCCACATGCGGCTTGTGCTACACCGCAATTATCGACCCAATCTCTATTCCCTGTGGGAGCTGGCTTGCCAGCGATGGGGCCGCTCAATCACAACTCCATTGCCTGGGCTAACGCTATCGCTGGCAAGCCAGCTCCCACAATGATCCTGTGTGGTTAAGCAATACTGGTTACTCAAATCCCGCCCACAAAAAAGGGGACTTTCGTCCCCTTGTGATCTGCAGTGCTAAGCCTCAGTAAATATCCTTCGACAACAACGTAAACGGCGTCTTCACCAGGATCTTCAGATCCAGCCACAACGACCAGCTGTTGATGTACTGCAGGTCGATCTCGACACGCTTCTGCATCTTGTCGATGGTGTCGGTCTCACCGCGGCAGCCACTGATCTGCGCCAGGCCAGTGATGCCCGGTTTGATTCGGTGACGCGCCATGTAAGCGAGGATCTTGCCCGAGTAGTAATTGTTGTGCGCCACCGCATGCGGCCGTGGACCTACCAGCGCCATATGCCCCTGCAACACGTTGAACAGTTGCGGCAACTCATCCAGGGAAGTGCGGCGGATAAAACGACCTACTGCGGTGATGCGAGAGTCATTACGGCTGGCCTGTTTTACTTCGCGGTCATCGTGGACACGCATCGAGCGGAATTTCCAGACCTTGATCACCTTGCCGTTCCAGCCATGGCGGTCCTGCTTGAAAAACACCGGGCCGGGCGAGTTGATTTTTACCGCCAGAGCGATGATCAACAGCAGCGGACTGAGCGCGATGATCGCCAGGAATGCCACGGTTTTCTCAACCAGACTCTTGCTCAGAGCAGCGGTGGGGCGGCTGGTCAGCGGGCTTTCGTTGAGGTAAATCGCCGGCAAGCCGTCCACGACTTTCACCGAGTGGTTGAGCAGGGTCAGGCTGTTCAAGTCCGGCACCCACACTACATCGACGTTAGCCCCGAGTAAGTCGACATACATCGCTTCGATTTTCGCGGCTTCGCACAGCGGCAGAGTAATGTAGAGGCGGCGAATGTCGTGGGCTTCGATCAGCTCGAGCAACTCGTCCTGAGCACCTACTACACGCGGTGCGTCGGAAGCGAGGACCGGTTTGTCACCGTTGCTGACCAGACCGATCAGCGGCAGGTTTTCCAGTTGGCTGAGCTTTTTCGCCAGGCCCAACGCCAATTCGCCAGTACCGACGATCAACGTCCGGTGTTCGCTTTTACGCGAACGCTGGTAGTACTTGGAAAACGCATGCAGCGGCGCGTAGAGGAACGCCTGACCGAGGAAGCCATACACCGCCCAGCTCAGAATCACCTGACGGGAAAACAGCTCATCGGCCTGGCAGACAAACGCGATGCACGCCAGCGCGGCCATGGTCATCGACCAGCCCATGAACAAGCGGCCGAGGCCGGTCAGGTAGTTGTCGCGTTTGCGATAAACGCCGCTGAATGTGTAAGCCGGCACCGAAGCCAGGACGGCGAGGGTGGCGCACATTCGGTAGTAGAACGCGACGGTGCCGGTGTGCTGTTCAGCGAGAATGAACAGCAGCGTCACAACGAAAGCCTGTGCCAGCGCCCATTGGCCCCAAAAGGTCAGTCCCTTGAGGCCCGTGCTTCGATTAATACTGAGAGAAAGATCCATACGATATCCCCAAAAGACGTCCATTCAGGTTTCAACAGTTGAAAGCCGAGTTGTTATGCAGACTTATTGTTTTTGTTTTAGCGAGTGTCTTGAGGTAACAACATCGAGAGCCGAACTGTCGTCAGCCAATAGACTAAGTTATTGCCGGGAATGGTGTCTGACGAGTTCTAACAAGATGGCACAGTGCCAACTTTTAATAATTAAATAGATGGCTGTTAGAAAAGGTCGCAGAAAGAGGGATGAAAAAGCGGGGACGTATTTGTTACTGTTTGAGGGTGGAGGCAGGGAAAGCTTTTATCGAATCAGGGAGGAAAACCAAACAGAGTGCTCTTCTTGTTGTTGTAGTCGCACTTTATATCTGTTTGTCTCGGTTTGAAGGTCTTCTTCGGTTACGCAACGACTTCTTGAATCAGGCAATATCCGCGATTTCTTACGGCTCGGAACAATCGCTCGCCATTACTTGCGCTCTTGAATTTATCCTGCAATCGGCTCAGGCACATTTCCAGGCCACGGTATTGCTCGGGTTCCCGACCAATGCTGATGATCAAGTCATCACGACTGACCACGCGCTCTTCATGGCTCAGCATTTTCCTGACCAGAGCGGTTTCCAGGCCAGTCAGGCTGATCGCAACATTGTCCTTGAGCAACACGCCTTGTTCATCGTCAAGATGCCAGGTGTCGCTGCAAGGCTCAGTGCTGTCGCTGATATTGGAGATATGAGCGCGTTCTGCACTGCGGGTCGGGAAGCTTTGAAACGGATTGTCTGTTTGCGCGGCTCGCCATTCATTTTCAAGAGTGGCCAGTATGCGTTGAGTATCATGTTCGATACTGCGCGCAACATTCTTTCGGCTGAGGCTTGGGTAACTGAACTCCATGACCATCGGGGCGGAAGAGGGCGAAGCAACACCTTCAACAAACATTTGTGCCTGCGACGTGCCAAACGAATTGAAACGCTCACTGGACAAGATGCTTTCCAGTTCACGTTGCGACGTTGTGCTGTGCGTCACAACAACAAAATATTTTCTGGGGAGGGTTGTACTCGTTTCCATGTCTCTCTCCTAAATACACACCAAAATTGGCTAAAAGATAAATCGGCAGGCGAGCAATGACTTCCTCGGAAGTAATCGTAGGCAGGGTTCTGGCCGAAAATGGCCATCGATAAATTCCACTCGATCTGCTGCTATGTTATGGAGTTTTATTGTTATGTGGCGTGATGCCGTGCTCATTCAAGTGCTTGAGTTTTAATAAGTATGAGGCGCAATTGAAACGATATGGCTGCATCAGACGATCCTTCGTACGTATGCAAAAGGGAAGACTGCCCGAGACTCAGGCAGTCGATATCAGGCCCCGCATCAGGCGATAGCCGTAGCCGCGGATGCTCTGAATCGCGTTTGTACCATACATGTCCTTGATTTTTCCACGCAAGCGACTGATTGATTTTTCCAGTGCCCGAGGGTCGTAGAAATTGGCGTTGAGGCCCATGATGCTGGCGATTTCATCATGACTCAGAATGTGATTGCCGGTGTGCGCAAAGGCCTCGAGGATCTTCATTTCGGCGAAAGAGATATCCAGTTTGCGCCGACTGTCCATCAGGCAGATCCGCGTCGGATCAAGCGTGAGATTGATATCTCGTTGCCAGTCTTCGCTGTTGAAGAACTCCGCCAGCAAGTCTTCGCTGTCATCGCTCAATGTGTTGAGCTTGATACAGGCATCCGCCCCGGCGAGGAAATATTTGATCTTGTTGACGGCGCCGCGGCCGGTGACAATTGCGCAAATAAGCGGCTTCAAGTTGTCATCGCGCAGGTTCTGCACCAGGGCCAGATTTTCCTCGATAGCTTGTGGATTATCGATGATGACGAAAATGGCGCGGTAGGAACCTATGTAGCCGTGCTGTTTATATGAACTAGTGAAAGCACCTGTTTCCAGGGTCATATCGGGCTGCACGTGCTTTGCGATCAGCGATCTCAAATGATCAGCCACACCCAGTGTACGACCCAGCGCAAGAACACCGGATTCATCATTTGTCGGGCGCGGACTTCTCGTCGCCAAGTTCCCTGAGAGCATCATGCGTTGACTCGAATTAGGTGCTGACATCGGGATGTTAAAGCACCGGTTCTTATCTGTGACTGACAATTGGTAACATTTGCGCGGATTTTAGACGTGTCTCCCGAGATTTCTAACAATAACTAAGCTTGTCAGGCTTTTAGTTGATTTTCTCGGGGTTGTGAACTAGCGCGTAGATGATGGCTATATGCAATGGTGCCACTATTTTGAGCTTGTGGCGATGGCTTTGTCTATGTCCTTTAGCCATTGATTGGCCATGTCAACAATGCGTGAGGTTGATCACACTTCATATCTGAACTGAAATATTTGTAGTAATAGATGTAAATTTTTTCCGTTTAGTTCGTCGGCCGACGATTACTAACATGACTTGAGTGTGGCACTCCGTTAGACCTATTCTTCG